>JACCUL010000041.1 GCA_013811855.1 Acidimicrobiia bacterium | reverse complement strand
CGCCACGGCCCCGCGACGGCGGTCGGGCGGGCGGCGGCGGGGCACGCGGGGGAGCGTACGGGACCCGAAGCGCCGTCGGACGGCGCCGATATCTTGGCCGCCATGGCGTTCCCCGGCCTCGCAGGCCGATACAGGCCGCTCCTTCGCCGGCTCTCAGTCGCTCGCGCCCGAGAGATGCTCCGGTGACTGATCCGCTGACCCTCCTGACGGTCCACGCCCATCCCGACGACGAGGCGTCGAAGGGCGCCGGCACGGTGGCCAGGTACCACGCCGAGGGCGTCCACACGATCCTGGTCTGCTGCACCGGCGGGGAGGAAGGCGACCTGCAGAACCCGACCATGCGCGAGCCGGGCCAACCCTTCCACGGCCTCACGCCGGAGGAGGAGAAGCGCAAGGTGGCCGAGCTGCGCCCCGCCGAGCTGGCCGAATCGGCGCGCATCATCGGCTTCGACGAGGTCGTCATGCTCGGCTACCGCGACTCCGGCATGGCCGACACCGAGCCCAACGAGCACCCCGACTCCTTCCACCAGGCGCCGATCGAGGAGTCGACCGGTCGGTTGGTCGAGGTCATCCGGCGCACCCGTCCCCAGGTGGTCATGACCTACGGCGACGACCAGAGCGGCTACCCCCATCCCGACCACCTGCGGGTCCACGACATCTCGGTGCTGGCCTTCGACCGGGCCGGCGATCCCGACTGGTACCCCGAGCTGGGCGAGCCCTTCCAGCCGTCGAAGATGTACTACTCGTCGTGGTCGCGGGCCCGCATGGCCGCCGTTCACGAGGCGCTGCTCGGCCACGGCCGCGAGTCACCGTTCGACGAGAAATGGTTCGAGCGGCCCGACCAGGACCACCGCATCACCACCCGGATCGACGTCAGCGAGTACCAGTGGGCCCGGTCAGGCGCGCTGCGGGCGCACGCCACGCAGGTCGATCCGACGGCCGGGTTCTGGTTCGGGCTCGACGACGTCGAGATGGCGACGATCTACCCGTGGGACGACTTCATCCTGGCCCGATCCGTCGTCGGCGACATCCCCGCGGACGACGCCGAGCGGGACCTGTTCGCCGGCGTCCGCCCGACCGTGGCGAGCGAACCGTCGTGAGGGTGCAGTACCGGGTCGTCGTCGGCAAGAAGGACGAGCTCGTCGACGGGCCCGACGACGCCGACGTGGTGATCACGGTGCCGCTGGCCGACATCCAGGCCGACGGCTTCGATCCGGCGGTGGCGTTCATGCAGGGCCGGGTGAAGTCGGCCGGCTCGACCGGCCAGCTGTTCACGTTGCTGCGCTCTGGCGACGTCGCGGCCGCGCTCAGCCGGCTCGCATCACGTCCCTGAGCCGCCGGTAGCCGATCACGATCGCCCCGGAGGCGGCCAGCGCGTCGGCCAGCGTGCCGTCGGTGGCCAACGCCAGGTCGTCGATCCACCCCTCGGCGGCCCGCGACAGCGCCCGCGCCTCGGGCGTGTCGAGCACGGGCTGGATGTGGATCTCGGTCACGCCGGGCGCCAGGTCGGCCAGCGCGCCGATGACCCGCTCTCGGCTGCCGGCCCGCCAGTCGTGGTCGAAGTGGTCGGGGAACACGAGGCCCTCGTCGGCGGCCAGACGACGGAACGGGAAGCCGGCCCGCTCCTCGCTGATCGTCGACGGCAGCCGGATCGGCAGGCGGAAGTCGACGGCCATCTCGACGTAGACGTCGAAGAACTCGGGCCGCAGGGTGATGGCCGTCAAATGCGGCGCCAGGTGGGTCACGTCGATGCCCCACGCCACGGCTCGCTCGATCTGCGCCCGGCACTCCCGGCGCACCTCGTCGGGGTCGGCGTGCTCCCAGAGATCGTCGATGGTCGCCGGGAAGCCCCCGTCGCCCGAGAGCAGTGACGGGGCGTGGGTGATCGGCCCCCAGCGATAGCGGGCGTGCTCGGCGTTCAGCGTGAGATGGACGCCGATGTCGTCGTCGGACCGGTACTGCTCGGCGGCGTGGCGGGCCCACGGCGCGGGGACCATCAACGAGGCGCATGTGGCCGCGCCCTGGCGGATGGCGCGGTAGACGCCCTCGTTGGCGGCGTGGCAGGAGCCGAGGTCGTCGCACGAGACGAGGACCAGACGGGCGTCTGGTGCGTGGCCGAGCCGTTCGGCGAGGGTCACGGCGGGGCCAGACACTGCGGGCGACGCTATCCGCGGCACGCCGCCCAGAGCCCGAGCTCGGCCCGCTCGGCGGCGGTCACGGCGTCGACGAAGTGCTCGGCGTAGGTGTCGTTCGGTGGGATGCTCAGCGGGCGCGCGGCACCGGCCGAGAGGAGCGCCTCGTTGACGAACAGGTCGTCGGCGACACGATGGACGTAGGCCAGCAAGCGGCCGTAGTCGTCGCGCGGGACGACGTCGCGGACGAGGCGGACGCGGGTGCCGGTCGGGACGAGCTCGGCGGTCAGCGCAGACGCCTCGACGCCCCAGCACTCGGGCAGTCCCCCCTCGACGTGCACCTCCGGCGTGTCGATGCCGATCAGCCGCACCCGCTCCTCGCGCCCGCCGATCTCCACGTCGATCGTGTCCCCGTCGACCACGTGCACGACCACGCCGACACCCGGTGGCTCGGCCGTCGCCGGGCTGGCGCACCCGGCGGCGAGGACGGTGAGCGCTGTCAGGGTGAACCGCACCGGTTTGGGCTATCGCCGTCGGCGCCGGGTCCTCGTTCTGTTGGCCGAGATGGACCGGTACCGGCCGGTTCCAACGAGCAGAACGCATCGATCCCCGGGTTTGTGTCACCGCAGGCGGCCGGGTCGGCGCAGTTGCGGTGACACAAACCGGGGGACTCATCGACGGGTGGATCTCCGGCGACGCGGGCGCAGCTGCTCGCTGAAGAAGTCGAGGATGATCTCGGCCCGCATCTGGCGGTGCCGCGGCGACCCGGACCTCGACAGCTCATGGCCCTCGGCCGGGAAGCGGTAGAAGGTCACGTCCCTGCCGAGCAGGCGCAGGGCGACGAACAGCTCCTCGGCCTGGCTGATCGGGCAGCGCAGGTCGTTCTCGGAGTGGATGATCAGCAATGGCACGTCGATGTCGCGCACGTGGCGGATCGGCGACATGCGGGCGTACTCCTCGGGGTCGTCGAGGTGCGTCGGCCCGTGCTCGACGCGGAAGACGGTGCCGATGTCGCTCGACCACTCCTCCGAGATCATGTTGTTGACGGCCCGCTCGGTGCAGATGGCCCGGAAGCGCTCGCCGTGCCGCCCGGCCAGCAACGTCGCCATGTAGCCGCCGTAGCTGCCGCCGAGCATCCCGACCCGGTCGGGGTCGCAGAACCGGTACGTGGCGAGCGCATGGTCGAGCACGGCCAGCACGTCGTCCACATCCACCGAGCCCCAGCCGGTGCCCGGCACGACCGGGTGCTTGGGACCGAGGATGGACTGGCCCCAGCTCGTGTGCCGGCCGCTGCCGCCGCGGGGGTTGCTCATCAGGACGACGAAACCGGCCGCCGCCTGCATCTGGGCCTCGTCGAAGAAGACCTCGCCGTATTGCGTGAACGGACCGCCGTGCACGTTCAGCAGCACCGGGTACTTGCGTCGGGGCTCGAAGCCCTCCGGGCGCATGATCCACGCATCGATCTCGTCGCTCCCGTCCTTCGTCGGGACGGCGAACTTCTCCCAGCCGCGCCAGCTCGTGGTGACGTTGCTGACCGGTCCGTCGAGCGTCGTGATCTCACCCGGGCGGTGGACGGCGGCCTGGCTCATGGCGACCCGGCCGCCGGCAGCGTCGGCGGCGGCGACGCCGATGCGTCCCTGGGTCAGCTGCTCGGGCTCGGCGCCGTCGACGGTCAGCCGGTAGAGGTGCGTGTCGCCGCGATCCTCGGCCGTCGCCAGCAGCGTGTCGTCGTCGACCCAGATCGGCGCCGCGGTGCCCGCCGTCGTTGCGAACGTCCGGTCGAGACCGGTCGAGATCCACCGGTGGGCACCACCGGCGATGGACATCACGCCGACGTGGGCGTTCTGCGGATAGGTCATGGCGTCGTCGAACCCGAGGAACGCCACCCAACGGCCGTCGGGCGACACCGACGGGTACCCGTACTGACCGGTCGGCTGGGTGAGCTGGCTGGGTGCTCCGTCGAGCGGCACGAGGTAGATGTCGCTGCGGAAATCGAAGTCCCACCCGTCGTGGCGGGCGGCCGCCGTCACGACGCCGCTCGAGTCGGGCAACCAGCCGGCGCCGTCGTGCTGATATGGCCCGGGCGTGAGGTTGCGCGGCTCGCCGGTGCCGTCGGCGGCCACGACGTACACATGCTTGGGCCGGTCGAAGATCCAGCCCTCGTTGTCGAGGCGGGTGAAGAACGTCTCGATCTTGCGCGGCGCCTGCCAGCGCTCGTCCTTGGCCTCGTAGCGGGCGTCGGGCGTGCGGCTGGTGTAGGCCAGCCAGCGGCCGTCGGGTGACCACGACAGATCGGCCATGCCGTCACGGGTGGTGGTGATGGTGCGCAGCTCGCCCGGTCCGTCGACGGGGAGGACGTGCAGCGAGTGCTGGCGCTCCTTCTCGCCGCGCTTGGACGTGAAGGTCAGGAACCGCCCGTCGGGGGACCATGTCGGGTGCTGGTCGTGCTCGCCCTGCGTCACCGGCGCCGGCTCGCCATCGGGCCCGGCCAGCCACACCCGCGACCTCGTGACGTTCTCGTCGAGGTCGATCGTGGCGACCACGAAGGCGATGCGGGTTCCGTCGGGCGACACGGCCGGCGCGCCGGCGCTGGTGCGCCCGTCGATGATGCGCCGGGCGATCTCGGCGTGGGGGGACAGCGGTTCATTCGTTCCAGACACGGCTGGGCACGGTACCGCCGCCCGCCCCGTGGCCCGACGGGTCAGACGCCGAGGATGCGGGCCTGGAGGCGGCGCATGCCGGCCAGCCAGCGATCGGGATCGTCAGCCTTGAGCACCATGTAGTCGCGCACCTCGGGGTGCGGAAGGATCAGGAACCGCTCGTCGTCGATGGCCGTGGCGACGACCTCGGCGACCTGCTCGGGTTCCAGCACGATCCCAGCGGCCCGGACCACCTCGACACCGCGGCCCACCGCGGCATCACCGGCGCGGAGCATGTCCGTGTTGACCCCCTGCGGGCACAGGCAGCTCACCCGGATGCCCCGGTTGCCATACGTGATCGACAGCCACTCGGCGAACGCCACCGCGGCGCGCTTGGTCATCGTGTACGGCGCCGAGCCGATCTGGGCGAGGAGCCCCGCCGCCGAGGCCGTCGAGCAGAAGTATCCCTCGCCGCGGGCGAGCCAGCCAGGCACGAGGTGCTTGGCCGCCCACCGATGGGCGTTGACGTTGACGTCGAAGGCGTGCTGCCAGGCGTCCTCGGTCGTGTCGAGGTCCGTGCCCCCGCCGATGCCGGCGTTGGCGAAGAACAGGTCGATCGGCCCGAACACCCGCTCGGCCCGGTCGATGAGGGCGATGTTGCCGGCCTCGCTGGAGACGTCGGCGATCACGCCGACGGCGTTGGCCAGTCCGTCGGCGACGTTGGCCACGCTGTCGAGGTCGGCGACGACCACGCTGGCCCCGGCGGCGTGGAACCGCCGAGCGAGCGCGGCCCCGATGCCGCGGGCGGCGCCCGTCACGACCACATGGCGTCCAGCGAGGTCCATGGCGTTGATCGTACGAAGCGCAGGTTGGCCGACGCGACGCCGAGCGCGGCGGTACCGTGTCGAGCGATGACCGATCAGCTCGAACGCACCGCCCCCGAGCCGGCTACCGACTCGCACGACGCTGTGATCGCCGAGGCGATCGCGGTCATCGATCAGGCGCTCGGGCGGATGATGCGGCGGGAGCTGGTCTCGTCCAACGAGGTCGCCGATCTGTTGCTGGACGTGCGCACGACGCTCACGGCGCCGGTCGTCGACACGTCTGACCTCTGATCGGCCCGACGAGGAACCGTCGATCAGGCCGCGCCCAGCTCCTGGAGCGACTGCTCGACGAGCGCGGCCAGCCGCGCCGGGTCCTCGACGGCCGCCCGATCGACGTTCAGGCCGACGTCGAGGCGGCCGAGGTAGGACAGCAATGTCAGGTTGAACGCCACGCCGCCGAGTGGGCCGAGCGGGTAGTTCTGCACGAGCTGGGCGCCGCACAGGTACATCGGAACCGCCGCGCCGCGCACGTTGGACGTCGCGAAGTCGACCGTCTCGGCCTGCTGGCGGGCCAACCGCGTGACGAGTGAGGTCGGGAGCGTCGAGGCCACCGCCGCCAGCGTGGCCAGCGACGCCCCTCCGCCCCGGTCCTGATCGCGAGCCTCGTCGGCAAGCTGCTGGATGGCCCGGAAGCGGTCGCCGATCGGCATCTCGCCTGTCGGGACCATGAGTCGGGCCAGCGAGAAGGCGTTGGCGCCGGAGCTCTCCGTGCGGGTGCTGATCGCCATGCTCGCCCGGAGCTCGTCGACGGGGGCGCCGAACTCGACGTGGTAGCGCGACGCGGCCGCGGCCGCGGCCGTGAGGAACGCCGTGTTCAGCGTCCCGCCGAGGCGCTTGGCGGCCTCCTTCGTCTCGGCGAACGGCGCCTGGGCCACCTCGGCCCGGCGGCGCAGTGACCGTGCCCCCCACAGCGGCGAGCGGGCGCGATCGACGTCGGCGAGCTGGGACATCACGCCGCGCACGGTGTCCGTCGCCGCCGCGCCAGCGGTCGGGATCGACGTCGGATCGGCGAGGAGCGCCTTGACCTGTCGGACGACGCCGACGGGGATGCGGAAGCTGCCGGCGACGAGATCGCGGACCGTGCTCAGGACCGACGGCGCGTCGGAGGTCTCGGCCGCCTCGACCGACAGCGGATCGAGCGGCGGGGGGTCAGGCGCATCGCGCTCGAAGTCGAGGTATTGCAACGACATCCGCACCCCGCCCTCGCCGTCGGTGATGGTGTGGTGCATCTTCGTCACGAGCGCCGACTTGCCTCCGCGCAAACCGTCGATCACGACGAACTGCCACAGCGGGCGGGTGCGCTCGAACGGGTCGACGCTGATCAGCGACGTCAGATCGAGGAGCTGGCGCATCGAACCCGGCTTGGGCAGGGCGATGTGGCGGAAGTGGTGGTCGATGTCGAAGTCGGGATCGTCGACCCACGACGGGGCCGTCAAGTTCACCGGCGCCGGCTGGACGCGCCACGCCAGACGCGGGATGGCGACGGCGGCGCGTTCGAGGCGGGCCCGCAGCCGGGCGACGTCCGGCGGCCGGTCGAGGATCGACAGCGTGGTGAAGGACGACGACAGGTAGGGATCCTTCTCCAGCCGCCACATCAGCCCCTCGGCGTCGGACATCTTGCGCTCGTGCGCCACGTCAGCCACGACGCCGATCCTGCCACACGACCCTCCCCGGGCCGGCGGGTCAGCGGGGGATCGAGGTGTGCTTGAACTCGTTGAGGACGGGCCAGGCGATCTGGTCGAGGACCCGGTCGACGGTGGCGACGGCCAACGTACCGTCCCCGGCGGCGGGTTCGAGCAGGCGCACGAACACGGCCGCCTCGCCCACGATGAACGTCGGGACGCCCCACACGGTGTGCGACTCGACGTAGCCCGTGTGTTCCTTCTCGATCGTCGCCAGCGGGCCTCCGCCGTCGACCTCGACCCAGACGGCGGCCGGATCGACGTCTGCTCCGGCGAGCACGGGGGTCAGGTCGTCCCGCTCACGGAGCTGTCCGCCGGCGACGTGGCGGTGCTCGAACAGGGCGTGGTGGACGTCGAGGAACCGCTCGGGCATGGTGTCGCGGACGGCGATGGAGACCTGCAGGGCAAGGAGCCCGGAGTCGACCTCGGGCCGCTCCCACACCGGCTGCTCACCTTCTTCGACGTGGGCCTGGCGCAGCGAGAACGGCAGGAACGTGACGTCCCAAGCGGCGCCGGCGCGCAGCCCGGTGACCACGTGGTCGTGGGCGATGCGGGCGTACGGGCAGCGGTAGTCGTAGGTCAGGCCGAAGGTGCGGAGGGACATGACGGGTTCAACCGGTCCTGGCGTCAGCGAATTCCGGCTCGCCGGAGGACGCGGCGAGCGACCAGGCCGAGCACGGCGCCGGTCGCCATGCCGGCGACGACGTCGGAGGCGTGGTGGATGCGGACGTACGCCCTGCTCAGCGCCACGGTTGCGCCGATGCCCCACCACGCCACGGCCAGGCGGCCGCCGTCCCAGCCGGTGAGCACGGTGGCCGTGAACCCGGCGGCGCTGGAGTGCCCCGACGGGAACGAGGACGTCAGGGGCCGGCGGATCTCGAAGCGCGCGTCGCCCTCGGCCGTTGGCCGCGGGCGGCGGAACAGGCGCTTGAGGCCCTGGTTGACGAGGAGACTCTCGATGCCGAGGGACGCCGCGAGGACCGGGACCTGCCGGGCCCGCCGCTCGCTGGTCAGTCCCCGGCCGACGTTGACGAGGTGCCAGACGAGGCTGAAGTCGCCCAGGCGGGTGGCGGTTACGAAGACGGCATCGGCGGCGGACCGGCCGCGGAACCGTTCGAGCTGGACGTCGGCCCAGTTGTCGAACGTCTCGATCGCAGGTCCGAGCCGGCGCCGGCCCGGGGCGACCGCCGGCAGCGGTGACCCTGGGGGCGGCGCCGTGTCGGTGATCGACGTCGGGACGGCCGGATCGGTCACACGGGGACCAGCTCGCCCAGGACCGACTGGACGGCGCGGGCCGAGTCGACGGCGGCGCGGTCGGGATCGCCGCCGAAGCTGGGACACCACGCCCGGAACGAACACGACGAGCACAGCGCGCCCGGTCGCGGCCGGAAGTCCCCCGTCGTGCAGGCCCGCTCGACAGCCCGCCACACAGCCGTGGCCCTGGTGGTGATGAACCGCGTCGACTGCTCCGACGGCGTGGCTTCGATCGTCTCGCCGGTGCGCAGGTACATCAGCCGGATGGCCGCCGGCCGCCGGCCGAAGACCTGCGCGCAGAGGAACGAGTAGAACTGCACGCCGGCCAGGCTCTTCTGCTCCCACTTGGTCGACGGCGCCCGGCCGGTCTTGTAGTCGGTGACGACGAGCTCGCCGTCGCGCAGCTCCAGCCGATCGATGATGCCGCGCAGCCCGAGCGAGCCGACCTGGGCGCTGAGGCGCAGCTCCAGGCCGATCGGGTGGATGCGCCGGGGATCCTCCATGGTCAGGTAGGTGTCGACCAGCCCCCGGCACTCGGAAACAAAGTCGTCCAGCTCCCGCTCGTCGAGGTCGAGGTCGGCGAGGTCCGGTAGCGCGCGGTACTCGGCGACGGCCCGCTCGAGGCAGGCGTGGAACAGCTCGGGCACCCGCTCGTCGGCCGGGTGCACGTACGCCAGCTCCAGGGCCCGGTGGACGAGCGAGCCACGGGTGGTGTGGATCGTCGGCGCCTCGGGGAGCTTCTCGATGTTGGCGAACCGGAACGCCAGCGGGCAGTTGGTGAACGACTCGACCCGGCTGGGCGACAGGCTCGTGGGCACATCGAACATGGGGCGATCGTACGGTGGGGGTGTCACGGCGAACCGTGATCGTCGAGTTCGTCGAGCTCGTGGACCGACGTGGCGACGAGATCGGCGACCAATGCCGGGTGGGTGAACGGGCCGAAGTGATCGAGCTCGGGCATCGCCACGTACCGGCCCAACGGCAGGCGTTCGGCGATCGCCTCGGCGATCTCCGCCGGCGAGGCGTCCTCGATCCGACCGGACGCCACGACGACGGGTGTCTGGATGTCCGCCAGCAGGTCCCATGTGCGGTGGATCCGACCCTGCTCGAACGTCGCCGCCTCGTGCTGTGGCTCGCACTTCAGGCGGACACCCTCGTCGTCGGGCGTGAACCCGTAGCGGACATAGGCGTCGAGGGCCTCGGGGTCGAAGGCGTCGAGTGGTGGCCTGGAGCCGTAGTGGGCGACCGCCTCCTCGATCGAGGGGAACGTCCGCCGCCGACGTCGGGCACCGGCCGGGAGCGGGCCGGGTGGCGGAGGCTCGGCGGCCGGGTCGACGGGCGGGTACACGATCGGCTCGAACAGCACGAGCAGCCCGAACAGCCTGGGCGCGCGGTGGGCGGCCATCAGGAGCAGGGCGCCGCCCATCGAGTGTCCGAACCCGATCAGACGCTCGCCCTGCTTGGTCTGCTCGCTCTGCGGGCCGGCGGCGACCTCCTCGGCGGCGGCCAGGGCGTCGTCGCCGTACCCGGTCCACTCGACGGCCCAGCCGGGTGGCGCCGCCGTGTCTCCGTGGCCGCGGGCGTCGAAGCCGAACGTGTGGAATCGAGGTGTGAGGCCCGTCGCCACCGGCAGGTAGGCCCGGGCGTGGAAGCCGGTGGCGTGCGCGATCAGGACTCGGTCGTGGTCCGGGCCGTCGGTCCCGGCCAGCTCGTGGACGGCGACCGAGGTGCCGCCGCTCGACGGCGCCCGCAGGTGTTGCTCGCTCAGCGCCGCCGCCGACGCCACCACGTGATGAGCAGGCGGTCGAGCACGATCCCGATCGCGATGGCGATGGCGATGAGGACCCAGACCCGGCTACGCACGTCGGCGAAGAGGAAGTCGATCTCGGTCCGCTCACCGTTGCGGAGGACGAACACGACCGTGGCAATGGCCAGCACGACGAGGGCGATGAGTGCCGGCGACGGCCCGGTCCGCTCCTGCGTCGTCGTTCCCGAGCTCTCGATGTCGCTGCGATCGTTGCGTTCGTTCCGCTCGTACATGGCTCCCCAGCTTGCCAGACCGGCGGCATCCGGCCGACGATCCTGGCCCGCATCGAACGCCCTGACATGCTGGTCGCCGTGCTCGAGGGGGAGGGTGCCGTCGTGGACGCACCGGTGCGCGTCGGCGTCACCGGTCACCGGACCATCGGCGACGTCGTGGTCGTCAGTGGCCGCGTCGACGAGGTGCTCCTCGACATCGCCGGCGACGAGCCCGGCCGTCGGCTGCTCGCCGTCTCGGCGCTGGCCGAGGGCGCCGACCGACTGGTCGCCGAGCGCGTCCTGGCGCGCGGTGGTGGTGTCGAGGTGATCCTGCCCCTGCCGGCCGACGACTACGAGCAGGACTTCGCCGACGCCGGTTCGCGGGCCGAGTTCCGTCGGCTGTTGGCCGTCGCGACCGACGTGCGGATCGCTTCCTTCGCCGGCCCGACGCGCGACGACGCGTACCTGGCTGCCGGCAGGGGCGTCGTCGAACGCTGCGACGTGC
>JACCUL010000026.1 GCA_013811855.1 Acidimicrobiia bacterium | reverse complement strand
CCTTCACGCTGGTGAACTCGACCGACGGCGCACCCGTCGCCGACGACCGTCCGCAGGTGCGTTTCCCGTCCACGCCGACGGCGCTGGTGGCGGCCGTCGACGACGCCGGGCATCTGGCCTCGCTGGCGGTGCTCGTCGGCCGTGGCGCCCGCGCCGCCGGTGGCGCCATCGTGACCGTCCCGGTCAGCGCTGACGCCGCGGCCGGGATGGGCGACGTCCGGCTCCCGCTGGCCGAGACGTTCGAGCTCGACGGCCCCGGCACCATCAAGGCCGAAACCGAGATCGCCCTCGGGCTGACCATCGACGACGCACTCGTTCTCGACGCCGAGGCGATGGAGGACATGCTGGCGCCGCTCGGGGAGGTCGACGTGGACCTGCCGACCGACGTCGTCGACCGCCGCGGGCGCACCGTGGCCCCTGAAGGCCTGGCCGCCCGGGACGCCGCCGAGTTGGCCGCCGTGCTGACGGCGCGCGACGACGACGTGCCGGCCGTCCAGCAGTACCGGGCCACCGGCGCGGTGTGGTCGGCGATCGCCGCGCGGACCGGATCCGGTGACGCCGCCGGTGCGGCCGCGGCGGCCTCGGGAGCGCCGCTGGCGACCTCGGCCGAGCCGGGGACGGAGGCGGCGAGGGTCGAGTCGCTCCTCGCCGAGGTGCTGTCGGGCCCGGCCCGTCACCGCAGTCTCCGTGCCGACCCCATCGACGCCGAGTTGAACCCGCGGCGAGCCGACGTGACCAGCCTCGATCGCAGCGAGCTGGCCCTCGTCTTCGGCCAGATCGCCCCCGGTCGGGTGTCGGCGCCGGCGACCGGCCTCAGCTACCGGATCGAGTCACCGTTCCCGGCCACCGAGCTGGAGGAGCGCGGGTGGACGCGCCAGGACGTGGCGTACGAGTCGATCGTCTTCCTCCTGTTCGCCAAGGCGAACGTGTTGTCGGTGGACACCACCGAGGGCGACGTGCCCGACGTGACAAAGATCGCGGTGAACGACGAAGCCCTCGTCGAGGACCTCGTCGGCGCCGCCGAGCTGTTCGGCGAGGTCGAGTTCGAGGTCGCCGAGACCGAGCTGATCGGCATCGACGCCACCGTGCGCCTCGGCGAGAGCTTCCTCGACTTCCTGGCTGAGGGGGACGTGCAGCCGGGACCCGGGACGGGCGATGGCGACGACTGACCGTGAGGCGCTGGCCCTCGCCACGGTCGTCGCCCGAGCGGCCGACGCCAAGCAGGCCCGCAACATCGTCGTCATCGACGTCGGCGACGTGCTGGCGATCACCGACCTGTTCGTCGTGATGGAGGCGCCGAACCGGCGGCTGGTGAAGACCCTGGTCGACGAGATCGAGGCCGCTGTCCATGCGGCGACCGACCGCTCACCTCGTCGCACGGAGGGGGCGCGCGAGCAGCAATGGGTGCTCCTCGACTACGGCGAGGTCGTCGTGCACGTCTTCCTCGACGAGGTCCGTCGCTTCTACGAGATCGAACGCCTCTACCGCGACGCGCCGACCGTGGAGTGGGTCGATCCGGCCCGCGAAGTGTGACCCAGATCGGGCAGAGTTGCCGCTCTCCGGTCACACTTCGTGGCGGGGCGCAGCGTCGCCGCCCGTTGGTAGGATGCTGGGTCCCGATCTCGGGGCTGTAGCTCAGTTGGCAGAGCGCTTCCATGGCATGGAAGAGGTCAGGGGTTCAATTCCCCTCAGCTCCACCGGTAGAAGGCCAGCTCAGTCGATTTGAGATTTTCGTAAGTGTGGCTGTGCGCGGCGACGGGGGTTCATTTGGGGGTTCATCGTCCGGGAACAGATGCACCCGCGGTGGCTCGTCGCGCCCCTAAGCCTCGATCCACCGATCCGGGTGTGGCGAGGTGGCTCGCGCATCCACCAGAAAAAGCCTCCTGAGCTGGGACAATGACGGTGTCTGACGTCGTCGTTGTGACCAGCGCAGGAGGCACTTTCAGTGACGCGAGTATCGCATGGGATCGACCGCATCGACGCCACCTTCGACGACTCGAACCTGGTCGCCAACGCCGGGCTGTTGCTCGTCGCCACGTTGACGTCTCGGCTCGGGTTGGAGACGTTGATCGACGCCACCGTCAAGCTGGTCGGCCGGATCGGCGGAGCCCGCCCGGGCCGCAAGGTGTTGACGTTGGTCCACGCGATGATCGCCGGGGCCTCCCACATCGACCACGCCGACACCATCCGCGCCGGTGCGACGGCCGGGGTGCTGGACCATCGGGTGATGGCCCCGTCGACCGTCGGCACGTTCCTGCGGGCCTTCACGTTCGGCCACGTCCGCCAACTCGAAGCCGTCATCGGCAAGGCGCTGGCGCGGGCCTGGGCGTTGTGTGCCGGCCCCGGCAGTCACCCGCTGGTGATCGACATCGACTCAACGATCTGCGAGGTCGCCGGTCACCACAAACAGGGCGCCGGGTTCGGCTACACCAGGTGCTCGGCTATCACCCGTTGCTGGTGACTCGGGCCGACAGCGGTGAGGTGCTGCACGCCCGGATGCGCAAGGGCGCCGCCAACACACAGCGTGGCGCCCGCCGGTTCATCGATGAGCTCGTCGCCCCGGTGCGGCGCGCCGGCGCCACCGGCACGTTGACCGTCCGGGTCGATTCGGGGTTCTGGTCCAACGCCACGATCGCCACCTTGAACCGTCTCGACGTGCGCTACACGATGACCGTTCGCTGCCACACCCCGACCATCGCCACGGCGATCGCCGGGATCGCCGATGACGCCTGGGTCGACATCGACTACACGCCCGACGGTCACGCCCAAGTCGCCGAAGCCGCCTACAGCACCGGCACGGGACGCCGCCGGGTGACCCGCCGGCTGATCGTGCGCCGCACCCGGCTCACCGCCACCGCCCAGTAACGCCTGTGGCCCGACTGGCGCCACGGTTGTTGACCGATCTCGACGGCGATGCTGTCACCCTCGACGCCCTTCATCGCCGCCACGCCGTCGTCGAACTCGCCATCCTCGACCTCAAAGCCGGCGCCGGCCTTGACCACGTCCCCTCCGGCAACTTCCACGCCAACTCGGCCTGGCTGCAATGCGTCGTGCTCGCCCACAACCTGATCCGCTGGACCGCCACCCTCGGCGACGTCCGCGACAACGAGGGACTACCCCGAAAACGTTACCGACGGTGCAAGCCCGTGAGCAGGGCTAACGCACGTCGGCACGCGCCTGACGACGTCGATCGGCAGCGTCGGCGACAGCTTCGATAGGGCCATGGCCGAGACCACCAGCGGCCTGTTCAAGACCGGGCTGCGGCGCAACCCCGGCGCCCTCGCGACCACCGGCGGACCGTGGCGCGGCTCGATGACCTCGAGATCGCCACGAGCGGATGGGTCGGGTGGTTCAACGACGACTGCCTCCGTGCCGAGCTCGACGACGTCACCCCCGCCGAGGTCGAGGCCGCCCACCACCGTGACTCCGATCAGGCCCACGCGGCATGAGAAACCAACCCAACGAACGCACGCGAGACCCAGGCCGATTCAGGTCGAGCGCCTGCTCGCCCTTGGAGCGAAACACGCTGATGTCGGCCAAGGCGAGCAGTCCTGGGTTGTGCTCGCTGATCCCGAGGGCAACGAATTCTGCGTACTCAGTTCCCGTACTTCCGCCTCCTGACCGGCGTTCGGAGACAGGCTGTCCACCGGCTGTGTCGGAGGTCAGGGGATGAGCGCTTCGATCCGCGTGACTGCCTCGCGGGCGCTCGGCATGGCCTGGATCTCGGCCTGGATGCGTTGGGCGGATCGCCGGTACTTGGAGTCGCGGAGCAACGTGAGCAAGGCCTTCCGAACCGTGACGACCGACAGCTCATCGCGGAGGAGCTGCCGTCCGGCCCCAGCGGCGACGACTCGTTCAGCGTTGGCGTACTGGTCGGCTCCCTGCGGGAGCATCAACAGGGGGACGCCGAAGGCGAGGGCGCCGAGTGTCGTTCCGGCTCCGCCGTGCGTGACGATCGCGTCGCAACGCGACAGCAGCAGGCCCTGGGGGATGTACTGGTGGACGCGGACGTTGTCGGGCTGAGGGCCGAGGCTCGCCGGGTCGTTCTGGCGGCCGATGGTGAGGATGAGGGCGATGTCTTGGTCGCGGACGGCTTCGATCACGGATCGGAAGATGTCGAGGTCTTGGTTCCACACCGTCCCCATCGTCATGTACACGGTGGCGGCCGAGGTGAGCTGGTCCAGCCAAGCGGGCGCGTCGGTGTCGGGGGCCTCGGCGGCGGCGGGTCGAAGCGGCTGCACCGCGGCGAGCGATGCGAGCTCCGGGTTCTGCAGTGAGGGTGGGCAGGTGTCGACGTAGAGGTGTCGAAACAGGCCGGCGACAGGGTGTGGGTCGAGGCCCCGAGATCGCCAGTGTGGGGCCGCGGCCTCACCGGTGGCCCGGAGAAGCGACGAGCCGATGAGGGCGCCGTAGCTGACGTCGGCGTAAGGGATCCCAAACGAAGTACCGACAAGTGGCGCGGCGAGCTCGGCGACTTCGTGCACGAGGAGTTGAGGTCTCCACGTATCGACGATCGAGTCGAGGTCGTCGGCTCGCGGGACCAGCTCGAGGTTGGCGAAGATCTCGGTCAAGAAGAAGTGGCGCTGCGCGTCACCGACCAGCTGATCGAAGCCTGGGAAGCGCAGCGCCCATTCGGCTCGGAAGCCTTCGTCCGGCCCTGCCCGGAACGCGTCGAACCCCGCCTCTCGTGCCCGACTTGTGTAGGGCTCGCCCGTGGCGAAGGCGACGCTGTGCCCTCGCGCTCGTGCCTCCCTGGCGAGCGGAAGCATCGGTTCGTAGTGACCGGCAAGCGGGCGGCAGGTGAACAGCATCCGGACAGGCGGCACCGAGCCATTCTGGCCGGGGTCGGGTTTGAACGAGTGGGTTAGCGGCCCTCACGGCGTCGTGTTCAAGGATTCCGTCAAGGCGATCGACCGTGTCCCGAACGCGCCGGGAGACGTCGCCTGCCTGTAGCCCCGATGTGCCATTGAAGGACAGGGCCGCCGCCACTGCGCGACCGTGGGTGGGGCAGGTCGGTGACGAGGGACTACACCGCGATGGTCGCCGGCGGTGCAAGCCGGTGACCAGGTCAAACGCACCCGCACAGGTGGCCTGACGACGTCGATCACCCCCGCATACCCGGCGGTTGGGGATGCCGACGGCGTCCTCCGGCGACGCGCGTTATGGGTGCAGTTCGACTGCGTATCCACCGCGTACACATCGCCGATTCGGGGTCTGAGGATCCGAATCGGACAGCGCCGGCCGCGCGCGCCCCGCAATGATCGGTATGGGCAACGAGCCGCCCGACGGACACGTCCTCCTCGGAAGATGGGTCCTTGACCAATATGGCTGAGGCCCACGTAGGAGCTATCGAGGACGACCATGGAGCCTTCAGAACTACAGCGCGCAGTTGAGGCCGGAAGGTCGGCGGCCTCTGCGCTGGGGCTTCAAGTCGATGATGCGGTCGTTGTTCACAACTCGAACCGCATCGCGGTGCGCTTAGCCCCTTGCGACGTTCTTGCTCGGGTCGCGCCGGTCGCGCATCAGGCCGGCGCCGAGTTCGAAGTGGTGGTTGCTCGCCATCTCGCCCAAGCCGATAGCCCGGTGGCTGAGCTCGAGCCGCGGGTGGAGCCGCTCGTCTATGTGCGTGACGGCTTCGCTGTCACCCTGTGGACCTACTACGAGGCTGGGCCATCCTCCGACATCACGCCGGCCGACTATGCGCATGCACTCGCCAGGCTCCATGCCGGCCTGCGCCAGATCGACTTGAGCGCGCCGCACTTCACCGACCGAGTTGCCGACGCGCAGAGGCTGGTTGCCGACCAAGAGCAGACTCCAGAGCTTCTCGGCGCCAACCGGGAGCTCCTCAGCAACACCCTGACCCTCCTGAGCACCGCGATCAGCGGACGCGGCGCCGACGATCAGCTGTTGCACGGTGAGCCACACCCCGGCAACGTGCTTAGGACCCGGAAAGGGCTGCTTTTCATCGACCTCGAGACCTGCTGCCATGGGCCCGTCGAGTTCGACATCGCCCATGGTCTCTTCCGGGGCGAAGCCCGCACGTTGGCCGCCGAAGAAGTGTGCGAGCACTATCCGGGGTCCAACGAGGACGTGGTTGAGCAGTGCCGCACCCTCATATGGGCGATGATCACGACGTGGCGCTGGGATAGAAACGACCAGCTCCCCAACGGGCGCTACTGGAGAATCGAGGGGCTCAACCAGCTTCGGCTAGCGCTCGATCGCTCTGGACTGGATGGCTCGGGCGCCCGCGCCTAATGCCGCACCGATGGACGGCTCGGGTTGCGGCTGTCGAAGCTGTTGGGTCCCAGAACATGCGCCCCAGAACGCGCCCAGTGCGCCGGGTTCGCACCGACCCACATGTGCTGTTGAAGGACAGGGCAGCCACAGCGCGACCGTGGGTGGGGCAGGTCGGTGACGACGAGTTGACCGTCGCCCGCACCATGCGCACCCGCCTCATCGCCATCCCCGGCCGGCTCATCAACCGCTCCGGCGTCCCAACCCTGCGCCTGCCCACCTCCTGGCCATGGCGGGACACGTTCACCCGCGCACTGGCGCAACTGCGCGCCTCGACTTCGCCCCCGGCTAGTGGTGGTGTGTGTGTGTGGTGGTGGTGTTCGGGAAGGTTGAAGCGCGGTGAAAGTGTCGGGGTCATGTTTCGGCTCCTTGGTTGATCGTGTTGCAGTAGCCAGCGAGACGTTGGAGGATCTGCTCGGCGGTCTTGTGCCAGGCGAACGGGGTCGGGTCGGCGTTCCAGTTGGCGGCCCAGGCTTCGATGTCGGCGGCGGTGCACGATCGGCGTCTTGGGGGTCTGGTCGACAGGTTGTCCAAGATGACGTGCACGTCCAAGTCGGTGGGGACGTTGCGGTTGACCTCAGGATCGGTGCCGGCAGCCCAGCCTCGGCGGGTCATCTCGTCTTGAATCTCGGTTGAGATCCCCCTGGCGACGAGCGGACGGTACCAGGCAGGCGCAAGCTGGACGCGGGGGCTCCCGGTCTGAACGTTGAGAAGGCCGCCGGCCTGTCGTCAGGATCGTGCAGAGACCGTGCACAACGTCGCCGGGTGTTCGC
>JACCUL010000063.1 GCA_013811855.1 Acidimicrobiia bacterium | reverse complement strand
AAGTTGACGAACATGCCCTGGGCCGTCTCGGGGCGGAGGTAGGCGACGGTGGCGGAGTCCTCGACGGGACCGGCGTGCGTCTTGAACATCAGGTTGAACTGGCGGGCCTCGGTGAACGTGCCGTGCTTGTGGCACGACGGGCAGGTGTCCGGGTCGTCGAGCTTGTCGAGGCGGTGGCGGGTCTTGCAGTTGGTGCAGTCGACGAGCGGGTCGGCGAAGTTGGCCAGGTGCCCGCTGGCTTCCCAGATCTGGGGTGGCCCGAGGATGGCGGCGTCGATCAGGACGACGTCGTCGCGCTCCTGCACCATCGCCCGCACCCAGGCGTCCTTGACGTTGCGCAGCATGAGCGCGCCGAGCGGGCCGTAGTCGTAGGTGCTGCGGAACCCGCCGTAGATCTCGGCCGATGGGTACACGAACCCGCGCCGCTTGCACAAGTTGACGATCTGCTCGAGCTCGGTCGCAGCCACGACACGAGGCTACGGCTGCCCCCTGGTCCGGAACCGTTTCTGATTCCTCGAACCCACGACTTCTGCGCGGTTTCGCGCATCAGAAGCCGGCAACGAGACCGAGGTCGACGCGGCGGCGCCGATAGATGGCGGCCAATTGCCGTCCGATCGCCATCGGCGTCGTCCGGAGCGCCTCGTCGAGTCGCGTGATGTGCCAACCGAGCTCGGCGCACGCCCGATCGCGGGCTTGATCGCGGCGCATCCGCAGGTCTCCGCCGTGCCACCACGTGTCTCCCGGTTCGACGGCCAGTCGAACGTCGGGCCAGGCGAGATCGAGGTGGATCACCTCGCCCGTGTTCAGCGTCAACGGATACTGGCGGACCGGCTCTGGCACGCCTGCGGCGACGAGGATGTCCACGACGTCCTGCTCTAGTCCGCTGGCCGCCGGTCGCTCCTGGACGGTTGCCCGCCGCACCCACTCCTCGAGCCGCAGCACGCCACCGCGACCGGAGCGGCGAACGTCGGCCAGGTACTCGGCGGCCTGAGCCGGCGTGACCAGACCCTTGTGCCACGCGTCCTCGGCCGCTCGTTCGAACCGGTGGCGATTGAACTGCGAGGCGAGGCCGAAGAGCATGCGCAGCGGCGACGCCACCCGGAGGCCGTCAGCGCGGGGTACCACATCGGCATCTCGACGCCAGCTGTCGTGCACCAGCCGCACGCCGACGACCGGGCGGGACTTCCATTCCTGGTCGACGGTGACCTCGATGCGCTGACGAGGCATCTGTCGGAGGCCGTACAACACGGCCGCCGACGGACCACTGACCCACGCGTGCGGCCCCACGCTCAGCTGGGCGTACAGCGCCCGCCCCTCGAACGACGGCGACACGGACGCCAGACGGACCACGCCCCGCCGGTCGGAGACGAGCACGCCCTCACGACGGGCCCTTGACAGCTGGTGCTCGGACACACCGAGCGCCCGCAGTTGCGCGGCGGTGGCCACCCAGTGGTGGTCGGCGAGGAACTCGAGGGCGTCCGGTTTGAGGTTCATGCCCACCTGGGGGTCCGAACTCTCCGAAAGCGGAATCCGATTCTGTTCTGATGCGCGAAGCGGCGCGAAAAGCGCGGGTTCGAGGAATCAGAACCGTGGCGTGTGTGATCAGTGGCGTTCGAACATGGCGACGGCGCGGAGGCGGCGTTCGAGGTGGTGTTCGAGGGCGCGGGTGGCGAGGAGGCCGACCTCGTGGGTGGCCGGGGACTCGGGTTCGGCGAGGGCCTCGTTGAGACGGCCGCCGAGGATGCTGCGCAGCAGGGTCAGCGCCGCGGGCGACAGGGCCGTGCCCGAGCGGCACGTTCGACACAGCACGCCACCCTCGCCGAGGTCGAAGGCGACGAGCGCCACGTCGGGCTCCGTGCCGCGGCAGCGCACGCAATGGTCGAGCTCCGGTCGCAGCCCCTCGGCGGCGAGCAGCTTCCAGTAGAACGCCGGGACGACGAGCGGCGCCGGCCGCTCGACGATCGTGCGCAAGACGCCGACGACCATGCGGTACAGATCGGGGTTCGGCTCCCGCTCCAGAGCGAGCTGGTCGGCGGCCTCCAGCACGGCCATCGCCTGCGACGCCCGGTCGAGGCTGGCCAACAGCGGTGCCAGCGGCTCGACCGACTCGGCCTGGCTGACGATGTCGAGCTGCCGACCCGGGTACAGCAGCAGTCGCACGTGGCTCATCGGCTCCAGCCGGGCGCCGAACCGCGACATCGTCTTGCGCACCCCCTTGGCGACGGCCCGCACCTTGCCGTGCTCCTCGGTCAGCAGCACGACGATGCGGTCCGCCTCGCCGAGCTTGTACGTCCGCAGCACGACCGCGGTGTCGCGGTACAGCGCGCTCACGAGTCGAGGCCGCCGAAGCGGCGGCGGCGGCCGTGGAAGTCCTCGATGGCCGCGGCCACGTGCGCGCCGGACAGCTCGCCGAACGTGACGGGCAGGAACACCAGCTCGCCGTACGCCAGCTCCCACATCACCGACGCCGGCAGCCGGGTCGACGGGCCGAGCACGACGACGAGGTCGGGCTCGACGTCGGCCGGCTCGTACAGGACGCCGGCCACGGCCTTCTAGTCGATGCGCCGGCCGGCCGGGATCTGGCTCATCGCCTCGGCGAAGCGCTGCCGGCCGTCGGCGATGGGGTCGACGATCACCGCGCACCGCCCGTCGCCGACCGTGGCGTGCCAACGCTCCAGCGCCTCGGTCGACTCGTCGTCGCCTTCCTCGTACGCCCGGACCGTCAGCCAGCCGCCGCCGGCGTCGGCGACCACCGTCCCCCACTCCGCGGTGCGGGCGCGCCACCGGTCGAGCTCCAGCCGGCGCCACTCGGATCGGGTGCCGCCGACGATCATCACGTGCGCCAGCGACGAAGCCACGGGACCCAGTCTCCCACGCCAACTGGTTCGACGGTCGTAGCCTGGCGCCCGTGGATCGTCCCGTGCACGTGGCGTGCATCATGGACGGCAACGGCCGCTGGGCCGGTCGCCGCGGGCTGCCCCGCACCGACGGCCACACCGAGGGTGAGGAGAACCTGGCCCGGCTGGTCCGCGTCGCGGTCACCCGCGACATCGGCTGGCTCACGGTCTTCGGCTTCTCGACCGAGAACTGGGTGCGGCCGCGGGCGGAGGTGCGCCACATCCTCGGCCTCCACCACCGGCTGTTCGGCCGGCTCGACGAGCTCAACGAGCTGAACGTGCGGGTGCAGTGGATCGGCCGACCGTTCGACGACCCGCAGGCCCGCACGCCGAAGTACATCCAGCGGGCCATCCGCCGAGCGATCGCCGACACGGCGCAGAACACCGGGATGCTGCTCACCGTGGCCTTCGACTACGGCGCCCGTCAAGAGCTGATCGACGCCGTGCGGCGCGTCCGCGGCGATGGCCTCGACGTCACGCCGGCAGCCATCGCCGAGCACCTCTACCTGCCCGAGCTGCCGCCGGTCGACGTGCTCGTGCGCACGAGCGGCGAGCTGCGGGTGTCCAACTTCCTCCTCTGGCAGAGCGCCGGCGCGGCCATCCACTTCACGGACACCACCTGGCCCGACTTCGACGGCGCCGAGCTCGACGCCGCCCTGGCCCTCGTCACTTGAGCCCGGCCCGCGAC
>JACCUL010000015.1 GCA_013811855.1 Acidimicrobiia bacterium | reverse complement strand
TCTGCAGCCGGCCGGGGCAGGGCACGAGCGTGGTGGCCCACATCCCATGCGGGTGATCCTGGCCGACGACGCCGCGCTGGTGCGCGAGGGCGTGGCCCGCCTGCTCGAGGACGAGGGGTTCGAGGTGGTGGCGCAGCTCGCCAACGCCGATGGGCTCCTGGACCGCGTCACCGCGCTGCGCCCCGACGTCGCCATCGTCGACGTCCGCATGCCCCCGACCCACACCGTCGAGGGTTTGCGAGCGGCACTAGAGATCAAGCACCACCACCCCGACGTCGGCGTGGTGGTGCTGTCCCAGCACCTCGAGACGCGCTACGCCCTGCAGCTCCTCTCCGAAGGAGCCGGCGGCGTGGGCTACCTGCTCAAGGAGCGGGTCGCCGACATCGCCGAGTTCGCCGAAGCCATACGCCGGGTGGCTCGCGGCGGTTCGGCGGTGGACCCGGAGGTGGTCAGCCGGCTGGTCGAGCGCCGGAGCCGGCGCAGCCCCCTCGAGGCGCTGTCGCCGCGCGAGCGCGAGGTCGTGGCGCTCATGGCCGAAGGACGGTCGAACCACGCCATCGCCGAGCAGCTCTTCATCCATGCCAAGACCGTCGAGTCCCATGTGGCCGCCATCTTCACCAAGCTCGGGCTCCTCCCCGAACCCGACCAACATCGGCGGGTGCTGGCCGTCCTGGCCCACCTCGGGGAGGAGAGCGAGTAGGTGCCACGGGCGCTGTACGCCAGCGCGATGTATCAGCGATGTATCAAGACGGGCCGTCATCGGGCGGCACCACCGCAAGCGGGGCGGACGGGGATCGCGCGAATCCCTGCTCAGCGGCATGATCCAACATCGGGCGACACCAGACGAACACCTGTTTGTCTGCTTTGGGAGCAGGAGGTCGGGGGTTCAAATCCCCCCTCCCCGACCACATAACACCTGGTAGATAGCATGACACCGTCTCCGGCCACCGCCCGAAACGGCCCCGCGCCCGCGCGGCCGACTGAGTGTTTCGCGAACCTTATGTGCAGTTCCGGTTCATGCTTGACACTGTGGCTCCGGTAGGTGGGTGACAGTTTCGGGACGCGACTCCGGTAGGTGGGCGACAGTGACTCCGGTAGCTGCTTGACACTTCGTTCTGCTGGCGTGGGTCAGCCTTCTCGTGACGGGCATGTCGGCTCGTCTGGGTCGAGGGGGTCGTGCTCGTGTTGGTGGAGCTCAACGTCGTGGAACAGCGATATCAGGCAGTGCTCGAGGTGTTGAACCAGGGGGCGACGGTGACGGATGTGGCCCGCCGCAACGGGGTCACGCGTCAGACCGTGCACGCCTGGTTGCACAAGTACGCATCCCGGGGGCTGGCCGGGTTGGCCGATGGTTCGGCGAAGCCGTTGTCGTGTCCGCATCAGATGACAGCGGAGGTCGAAGCGCGGGTGGTGACGATCCGTCGGGAGCATCCGGGGTGGGGTCAACGCACGAGGCAGATCGTCGCCGGCGGGCAGATGCTCGACGCCTACGACCTCGAGGTCGAGGCACCGGTGCCCGGCCGAACCTCGCGGTACTCGACCGGCGAAGCGGCGTGGGCGATGGCCCAGTTGCACAACCTCTTCCCGACCGAGGGGTGGGACGAGCCGGCGCGCAGGGTGCTCGACTACCTGGCGACCGAACGCGACGAGGTCGAGGGTCTCGCGTTCCCGCCGTGGGCCGACCAGTGGGCGGCGTACACGCTCGGCGAGCTGGCTCCCTCCGGCCTCGACCCCCACCACGTCACGTACGCCCGAGCGCTCGCCGCCCGCTTCGGGATGCTCGTGAGGTCCGAGTCACAAAAGGACGGGTGGCCCGTCCCGTTCGTCGATCCACGTGCTCGCGCCGCGGGCATCGGGGTGTGGGTCGAAGGCGTGGGCGCCCTCGTCCGTGCCGCCGAGCAGGACAATCGCCTCGCTGATGATCGACCGGCATTGGAAACGCGGCTGACCTGCGGTGGCGCCATCATCGCCGGGCGTCAGCAGGACGGCTCGGACGCCGCGGCGTGGGCCGCCCCCGGACTCGTCGAAGGCGCCTGGTTCCGCGACGATGTCACCCGAATGGACGACCAGCAGCACGCCCTATCCGGCCTGCTCGCCGCGGCGGGCGAGCTCGGACCGGTGGGCTCGTGAAGTCCTTCCTGACCTTGGTCGTCGCCGCCAACCCTCCGGCCGTCGCCCCTGTGCCTGTGGCCGCAGGAGCGGCGGCGAGCGATGGCGGTGGCGACCATCGCCGCTGCGGTCGCGGTGGTCGTCGCCGCGCTCAGCGAACCGTTGCTCAATGCCCTCGACGTCACACCGGCGACGTTCCAGGTGGCGGCGGCCATCGTGCTCGGCCTGCCGAGCGCGCGCTGGCTGCTCGCGGGCGCACGGACTATCGCCGACGACACTCCCGCGGCCGGCTGGGGACGCGTTGCCGTGCCACTGCTGTTCCCCGTGCTGATCACACCGCAGCTCGTGACCGTGAGCGTTTCCGTGGGCGCTGTCGACGGCGCCGCGCTCGTCGCCGCGGGCGCCATGGCCGGCCTCGTACTGGCCTGGGCCGCGGCATCCGTTGCGAAACAGCGACGTCCCGCCTGGGACGCCGGGCTCCGGCTCGTTGCTGCCTTCGGCATGGCGCTCGCCCTTGCCCTCGCCGTTGACGGCGTCAAGACGATCTGATCGAGCAGGCCCGCTCGCCACCAGCACCGATTCTGTTTGCCGGAATCGACCGGAACCGGTCGATCTCAGCAAACAGCTCGTTCGAAACACGGCGGGCAGAGCGGCGCGCCGTCGAGCAGGCGGATGCGCGTCTCCATCGTGGGCTCATCGCAGGACGCGCACTGGACGGACGTGAAGTTGCGGGCGAGCCTCGGCATCTCGATGTCGACCAGTTCGACGTCGTAGAGCTCTTCGATCGGTGCCTCCAGGATTCGGCGCGATCGTCGCTCGTGGGCGGTCGCGAGGCGCTGCCGTTCGTCAGGTGTCGCCGTCCCGTCGCCGAGCTTGGCGCCGAGGTCCTCTTGTTCGGGATCGGGCGGCCCCGCGGCGCGGGCGCGTCCGCTGATCCGGATGGCTCGGCCGTCGGATCGACGCACGAACGTGTACGCGTTCTTGCCGTAGTCGCGGTGGATCATGTTGCCCTTGCCGAACGTGCAGCCGGTGAGAAACTGGATGCCGTCGACGCCGCACATGTCGGTCTCCACGATCGCCACCACCTCCTCGTCGACGGCGTGAGGTCCGATCACTTCCAGCGCGATCTCGGCGGCGCGAATGCCAAGGGCCAGGCCGGGACAAAGGTGGCCGTGGAAGTGGACGGCCCCGGTCAGGGTCTCTTCGTCGATCATGGGGGGAGCTCCTCTGCTGCCTAGTCCGTCGGACGGATCTCGATCCCGCGGTTCACGCCGGTGATGAAGAGCTGCTTGTTGTCGATGTCGATGGGATAGCGCCCTGGGGTGAAGTACCACTGGTCGAGCACGGCCTTGCGGAACACGAACGTGGTGTCTGGCGCGTACAGCGCGAGGATGGGGATGTCCTCGGCGATGATCTCCTGCATCTCTGCGACGATGCTCTTGCGCTCCGCCTCGTCGAACGTGGCCCGCTGTCGCGCGGCCAGCTCGTCGAAGGTCGGGTTGACATAGCCGCTGGCGCCGGTGAGCGATGGCGGCACCGTCGAGGCGAACACCCGACGCAAGAGATCCGGGTCGCCGTTGGGACCTCCTGCGCTCGGTCCTGGGAAGCCGAGAAGGGCCATCTCGTAGCCACCGGAGAACTTGGCGCCGAACAGCTGCGGTCCGGCCTCGACGGACTTGATCGTGATCACGACACCGATCTGCTCGAGCGCGGCGGCCACGAGCTCGGCGGCGGGTGTGTCGGTGATGCTGACGAGCAGCTCGAAGCCGAGCGGCGTGCCGTCGGGTCCCTTCCGGGCGCCGTCGGGGTCGGTCGCGTAGCCCGCCGAATCGAGCAGCGCGTTGGCTCCCGGGACATCGAGGTCGTGCTGCTCGACCGCCGTGAGGTAGGGGTTCTCCGGCCCGAGAAAGCCGGCGTTGCCGGGCTGGCCGTTGCCACCAGCCAGCCGGGCCACGAGATCATCGCGGTCGATGGCCATGGCGCAGGCCTGGCGGAAGACCTTGTCGGCGAGGACACCCCCTTTGGTCAGGTTCCAGTACAGCGCGATCGCCGTTGAGCCCTTTTCGGTGATGACGCCGTAGCTGCTGTCATTCGTGAACGGCGCGATCACGTCGGCGCGCAACCCGCTGCCGCTGCCGGCGTCAGTGGCATCCGCTTGCAGCGCGGTGAACGGGTCGTCCACACCGATGAACTCGATGCGCTCGACGAAGGGCGGGCCGAGGAAGTAGCGATCGTTGGCGGTGTAGAGCAAGGGGCTGCCGTCGCCGCCGTAAGAGTCGAGTCGGTAGGCGCCGGTCCCGACGAGCACGGCGGGATCCTGGGGCACGGTGGGATCGCTGACGGCCGACCAGACGTGCTTCGGCAGGATCGGGATGGTGCCGGCGACCTGTTCGGCGAACGTGACGTCCGGACTCTCGAGCGTGATCGTCACGGTGGTAGGACCCGTGGCCTCCACCTTGGCGATCCCCTGGGGCGGCTGGCCGATCACCGGCGGGGGGAGCGCTTCCTGTTGGGCGTAGTAGTCCAATGTGAACACGACGTCGGCGGCCGTGCAGGGCTCGCCGTCGTTCCATTGGACGCCGTCGCGGAGCTCGAACGTGTATGTCAGATTGTCCGCCGAGCGTTCCACGCTCGCGGCCAGCCAGGGCAGCAGCTCGCCGGTGCTGTCCTTCCAGAGCAGGGTGTCGTAAATGAGGCTCATCTGGATGTAACCGATTCCGCCGTTCGACGCGAACGGTGACGGGAAGCCGAACGCGCCGAAGGGCAGCCGCACTGTCGGTCGCGCCGCGGGAGCGAGCGTGGTGTCTTCTGTGGTCGAACTCGTGGACGGCTCGCTGAAACTGGTGGCCGGCCCGCTGGAACTGGTGGCGGGTTCGCTGGTCGGCGTCGGACCGGCGCCGGCGGGCGGCTCGGTGGTCGACGTCCCGTCGGCGCTCGTGGACGGTTCGCTGGCGACTGGCTCAGTGCTGTCGTCGCGGCACGCTTGGAGGACGAGCGCGCCGGCTCCACCGAGGGCGGTGACGAAGAGGAACCGCCGTCGGTCCATGTTCGGTCGCGGCGGGTGGGCGTCGTTGCCGTGGTCGGTCATCGGCTGCTCCATTCATCGATCGGGGCGGTCGGGTGG
>JACCUL010000014.1 GCA_013811855.1 Acidimicrobiia bacterium | reverse complement strand
CGACCATACCGCGCCGACGGCGCGTGAGTGCCGAGCGTCACATGGGGGCCGCCGTGCCCCGTCGCTCAGTGGAACTGCACGTCGCGAACGGCCGGATCAGACCGGTTGCGACGTGCAGAACGGTCTGGAACTGGAGTCAGCCGGCGTCGCGCATCTCCCGACGGAGGTCGTTGATCTCGTCGCGGAGACGGGCCGCGTACTCGAAGCGGAGGTCGGCCGACGCCTCGTGCATCTCCTCCTCCAGGGTCTGGATGAGGCGCCCGAACTCCTGCTGCGGCAGCGTCTTCAAGTCCCGCTGGACCTTCTCCCGCTCCCGCTGGCGGCGACGGTCCTTGCCCGGGACGGGCGCCGTGTTGTCGGGGCGGAGCAACGAGAGGATGTCGCCGACGGCCTTGCGGATGGTCTGCGGGTCGATGCCGTGCTCGGCGTTGTAGGCGATCTGCATCTCGCGGCGCCGGTTGGTCAGGTCGATGGCCCGCCGCATCGAGTCCGTGATCCGGTCGGCGTACATCACCACCTGCCCGTCGATGTTGCGGGCGGCCCGGCCGATGGTCTGCACGAGCGAGGTCTCCGAACGCAGGAAGCCCTCCTTGTCAGCGTCGAGGATCGACACCAGCGACACCTCGGGCAGGTCGAGGCCCTCGCGCAGCAGGTTGATGCCGACGAGCACGTCGAACTCACCGAGGCGCAGGGCGCGGAGGATCTCGATGCGCTGGATGGTGTCGATGTTGGAGTGCAGGTAGCGCACCCGCAGGCCCTGCTCCAGCAGGTAGTCGGTGAGGTCCTCGGCCATCTTCTTGGTCAGCGTGGTGACGAGGACCCGGTCGCCCTTGGTGACGCGGGCGTTGACGCTCTCGATGAGGTCGTCGATCTGGCCCTTGGTCGGCTTGACGACCACCTCGGGGTCGACGAGCCCGGTCGGCCGCACGATCTGCTCGACGACCTGGTCGGAAACCCGCAGCTCGTAGGCGCTCGGCGTGGCCGACATGAAGACGCACTGGTTGATGCGCTCGAGCACCTCCTCGAACCGCAGCGGCCGGTTGTCGCGCGCCGACGGCAGGCGGAAGCCGTGGTCGACGAGCACGTCCTTGCGGCTGCGATCGCCCTCGAACTGGCCGTGGAGTTGGGGCACGGCCTGGTGGCTCTCGTCGATGACGAGCAGGAAGTCGTCGGGGAAGTAGTCGAGCAGCGTGAACGGCGGCTGGCCGAAGGAGCGGCCGTCGATGTGCATCGAGTAGTTCTCGATGCCGTTGCAGTAGCCGACTTCGGCCATCATCTCGAGGTCGTACTGGGTGCGCATGCGGAGGCGCTGGGCTTCGAGCAGCTTGCCTTCGGCCTCGAACCAAGCCAGCCGCTCCTGCAGCTCGGCCTCGATCTTGACCATCGCCGCGGCCATCCGCTCGGCGCCGGCGACATAGTGCGTGGCCGGGAAGATCTGCGTGCGCTGGAGCTCGCGCAGCGTCTCGCCGGTGATCGTGTCGATCACCGTGAGCCGCTCGACGGTGTCGCCGAACATCTCGATGCGCAGCACCGTCTCCTCGTAGGAAGGGTGCACCTCGATGGTGTCGCCGCGGACGCGGAAGCGGCCCCGCCCGAGCACGGCGTCGTTGCGGTCGAACTGCAGGTCCACCAGGCGGCGCAGGATGCTGCGCATGTCGTAGTCGACGCCGACGCTGAGGTCGATCATCTGTCCCCGGTACTCCTCCGGGTTCCCCATGCCGTAGATGCAGCTGACGGAGGCGACGACGATGACGTCCCGGCGGGTCAGCAGCGCCGCCGTGGCCGAGTGGCGCAGGCGGTCGATCTCGTCGTTGATCGAGGAGTCCTTCTCGATGTACGTGTCGCTCGACGGGATGTACGCCTCGGGCTGGTAGTAGTCGTAGTAGCTGACGAAGTACTCCACCCGGTTCGCGGGGAAGAACTCGCGCATCTCCTGGGCCAGTTGGGCGGCGAGGCTCTTGTTGGGGGCCAGGATCAAGGTCGGCCGCTGGGTCTGCTCGATGGTCCAGGCGATCGTGGCCGACTTGCCCGAGCCGGTGATGCCGAGCAGCGTCTGGAACCGGTCACCGCGCGTGATGCCCGTGCTGAGGCCCTCGATGGCCGCGGGTTGGTCGCCGGCGGCGTCGAACTCCGACACGACCCGGAACGGTCGCTCCTTGCTGGACGTAGCCGGCGGCAGGGTCGGGACCGGCGCGACGGGCGGCGGGGCGATGGCGGTGGCAGACGGCTCGCTCACCCGGGCGAGTCTACCGACCGAACAGTCGTTCGTCAGGCCGATCGCTTCACTCCTCCGGGTCGGTGTCGAGGACGACGCGGCGCGGGTCGGGATCGACGTGGCCCTCGATGTCGTCGCCGCCGAAGAGGTCGCCGATGAACGAGCCGACGTCGTCGATCTTCGTGGCCGCGAACGTCAGGGGTGACGCTCCCGCCAGCGCCAGCTCGGCGGCCAACTCAACCATGTCGGGCGCCACCTCCGTGATGCCCTCGCTGTCGTGGCGCAGCACGCGGTCGCTGACGACGAGGTCCGGCTCCGCTCCCGGCCGGTACTGGTGGATCCCGACCGAGGGGTACTCGTCACCCCACTTGACGGCCTCGACGTCATCGTCGTCGTCGTAGACCAGCCACAGGCGCGTGTCGACGGACCCGAGGGCGATCACGGAGTTGAGGATGTCGAGCTCGACGATCACGGCGTCGTCCGAGCTCTTGACGATGACCTCGTTGTCGATGGCGCCGCCGCGCAGCGGGTTGTCGTTCCACGGGCTCGGGATCGAGTCGGGCCACCAGCTGTCGCTCATGCTGATGTCCCGGGCGGGTGCGCAGTGGCCGATCACCGGCGCCTCCAGGCACGAGTCGTCGAACTGCACGACGCCGCGGCCGGTCTCGAGGTCGAGCACCATCAGCAGGCGCGAGTCGTCGAAGCCGACGTCGCCGAAGATCGGATCGGCATGACCCCGCCCGTCCCCCTCGACGACGAAGCTCCTCGACTCGGGGATGAAGAGGTCGAGCACGACGAACCCGGCGCCGGGATGCGGTTCGACGTCGAAGAACCGGCGCGAGCGGTCGTCGATGCGCAGCGAGCCGGCGGCGACGAGCGCCGCCCACTCGGCGCCATCGGGCCCGGCGAGCAGCTCCACCAGCTCGCCACGGTGGCCGGTGGCCAGCGCGGCGACGAGCGCCGAGTACACCGGGTCGTCGCTGGCGCCGGTGCACAGGCCCTCGCGCCGTGTGCCGAAGCGCACACCGGCGAGGCCGACGATCGAGGCCGCGCTCGGCGTCCAGCCGGACATCGCGGCGGTCACCAGGACCCGATCGATCGACGGCAGGACCATCGTCTCCAGGTGCAGCGCGGCCGAACGTACCGCGCTCATCGCGCCGACCGCACCCGGATCGTCGCTGCGCGCCAGGCGCATCGCCTCCAGCGCTCGCTCGGACCGCACGCGCAACGAGACCAAGCGCTCCGGGTCGTACCCGACGAATCCACCTGGCATCACGACCTCCTCGTCCGGCAGCGTCCGACACCTCCCCTGGGTGTCCGCACCACGGCCGAGCGGGAAGCCGGAGTCAGCGGCGCAGGAGCACGATCAGCCCGACGATCGCCGCCGCCAACCACGTCACGACGCTGGCGACGAACACCACCTCGGACAGCGACGACACCGCCTCACCGCCGGCGATGGCCGAGATGACGGCGGCGAGCGCGGCGGCGCCGAGGAGGCCGACGACGACCATCGACACGGCGGCGATGCCGATGTGGTCGACCGGGTTGGGGTGGCGCTCGACGAGTCGGAAGCCGAGGCGCAGCGGGGCGATGCTCGCCGCCACCACGGCCAGCCCGTGGGCGGCGAAGAAGACGGTCGCCACGAGGAGCCCGCCACAGACGGCGACGGCCGACCACAGCACGAGCATGGCGACGCCGAGCACACGGTCTCCCACGACCGTCCTGGGTGTGGCGAGCGAGCAGAAGCGGAACGTCACCCGCTGACTGCGCGGGCTTGCAGGTCGGACCACAGCGCGTCGAGCTGGCGGTCCAGATCTGCGAGGTCGCCGCTGTTGTCGACGACGTGATCGGCGAGCGCCAGGCGCTCCTCACGTGTGATCTGGGCGGCGATGCGCGAACGGGCGTCGGCCTCGTCCATGCGGCGCGACCCGACGAGCCGGCGCACCGCCTCGTCGACCGGGAGATCGACCACGACGACCGCACTGGCGCCGTGCGTGGCGCGGTCGGTCAGCAGCGGGATGTCGAGCACGACGACGTGGTCGGTGCCGGACTCGGCGAGCACGCGGCGGACCATCTCGGTCCGCACGGCGGGGTGGACGAGGTCGTTCAGGTCGTTGCGGGCCTGCTCGTCGGAGAAGGCGATCGCCGCCAGCGCCGCTCGGTCGAGCGAGCCGTCGGGGCGCAGGATGCCGGGGCCGAACCGCTCGACAAGCTGGTCGAGCAGCGGGCTCCCGGTGCGCTGGAGCTCGTGGACGATGGCGTCGGCGTCGATCACGACCGCGCCGCGCCCGGCGAGCCGCTCGGCGACGGTGGACTTGCCCGATCCGATGCCGCCCGTCAGCGCGACGACATACATGCCGGCGCCGTCCGCCCGGGCCGAGCTAGCCGACGCGGTCGGAGGCCGACTCGACGGGCGATGGTTCGGAGGTCGGTGCCTCGTCGGCAAGGGCCTCGTCAGCGGGAGCCCGTCCGGCGGTCGGCGCCTCGTCGGCGGGGGCCGGTTCGGAGGTCGGTGCCTCGTCGGCGGGGGCCGGTTCGGAGGTCGGTGCCTCGTCGGCGGGGGCCGGTTCGGAGGTC
>JACCUL010000560.1 GCA_013811855.1 Acidimicrobiia bacterium | reverse complement strand
GGCTCGCGCACGTCCACCCGAGCGGCGATGCGGGGATCGATGTGGGCGTCCGTGGCCCCGTCGACGAGGGACTCGAGCTCGATGAAGATGCACTCCCCCGGGCAGGCCTCGGCGGCGTGGATGACCTGCTGGACGTGCCGGTTGGGGACCTGGGCCAGCGATCCCGATCCACCGGGGTCGTTCAGCGTCGTGCCCGACTCCCGGACGTAGGCGATGCCGTCCTCGAGCTGGACGAACACGTCGTAGCAGTGGTCGACGCACAAGCCGTCGCCGGTGCACAGGTCCTGGTCGATCCACACGCGCATGAGCAGGAGGCACCGTATCCGTGACCCGTCCCGTTCGGCCATCGCCGTACGCTGCCCGGCCGATGGACGCCGACACCGCACCCCCGTCCGCCACGATCCCCGTGGCGCCGCGCAAGGCCCACACGTGGGACCGCCCGACCGGCCCCGTCGACGATCCGTACGCCTGGCTGCGCGACCGGGAGGACCCCGAGACGATCGCCTACCTGACGGCCGAGAACGTCGTCGCCGACGAGTTCTTCGCCCAGCGGACCGAGCTCGTCGAGACGATCTTCGGCGAGATCCGCCGCCGGGTGCAGGAAACCGACGACTCGGTGCCCGTCCGCCACGGCCCGTGGTGGTACGTGTCGCGCACCGTCGAGGGCCTGGCGTACCCCGTGTTCTGCCGGGGTGCGTCGCTGGAGTCGGCGACCGAGCACGTCATCCTCGACTGCAACGCCGAGGCCGAGGGCCACGACTTCTTCGACGTCCACGCCGTCGAGCCGTCGCCGGACCACCGTCTGCTGGCATGGAGCAGCGACCTCACGGGCGCCGAGCGGTACACGTTGCGGGTCCGCGATCTCGAGACCGGTGTCGACCGGCCCGACGAGCTGACGGGTACGTCGTCGTGGGGCGGTCTGGCGTGGTCGGGCGACGGGGAGTGGGTGTTCTACGCCCGGCCGGACCCGGCGATGCGGCCCTACCAGATCTGGCGCCACCGGCTGGGCACCGCGACGGAGGACGACGAGCTCGTCCACGAGGAGCCCGACGAGCGGTCGTTCCTCGGCGTGTCGGCCACCCGCAGCACGGGGTGGATCGTGTTCCACTCGGCCAGCAAGACGAGCTCGCAGGTCTGGGTGCTCCCCGCCAACGATCCGACGGGCCGGCCGCGCCAGGTCCGGCCGCGCACGGAGGACGTCGAGTACTCCGTCGACCACTGGGGCGACCGCTTCGTCGTCTTGACCAACCTCGACGCCCCCGACTTCCGCATCATGACCGCGCCCCTCGACCGCCCCGGCGAGTGGGACGAGCTGTTGGCGCACGTCGAGGGCCGGCGGTTCACGTCGGCCGAGCCGTTCGCCGACCACCTCGTCCTGCACGAGTGGAACGAGGCCCAGCCGCGCATCCGCGTCGTGTTCCGCGACGGTCGCCAGGAGCTGCTCGACTTCGGCGCCGAACCGCACGACCTCGAACTCGGCGCCAACCCGGAGTGGGAGGCCACGGCGCTGCGCGTCACGTACCAGTCGCTGACGACACCGGCCAGCGTGTACGACCACGACCTGGGGACTGGCGAGCGGGTCCTGCGCAAGCGGACGCCGACACCGAACGTCGACCTTGAGTCGTACACGTCGGAGCGCACGTGGGCCACGGCGGACGATGGGTCGCTGGTCCCCGTCGACGTCGTCCGCCACGTCGACACGCCAGTCGACGGATCGGCGCCAGGCGTCGTCTACGCGTACGGCTCGTACGAGTCGTCGCTGCCGCCGTGGTTCTCCGTGGCCCGGCTGTCGCTGCTCGACCGCGGCATCGTGTGGTGCCTGGTCCACCCGCGCGGTGGTGGCGAGCTCGGGAGGCGCTGGTACCTCGACGGCAAGCTGCTCAACAAGCGCAACACCTTCACCGACACGATCGCCGGCGCAGAGCACGTCGCCGCCGGTGGGTGGGTCGACGGCAACCGGCTCGGGCTGCGCGGCGGGAGTGCCGGCGGCCTGCTCGTCGGCGCCTGCCTCGTGATGCGACCCGAGCTGTTCGCCAGCGCCGTGGCCGAAGTGCCGTTCGTCGACGTCGTCTCCACGATGAGCGACGCCACCCTGCCGCTCACCGCCAACGAGTGGGAAGAGTGGGGCGACCCGCGCGAGGAACCGTACGCCAGCTACATGCTCGGCTATTCGCCCTACGACAACACGCACGAGGCCGAGTACCCGGCGCTGTACGTCACGGCCGGATTGAACGACCCGCGGGTCAGCTTCCACGAACCGGCCAAGTGGGTGGCCCGCCTGCGCTCCGTCGGGGCCGGCGTCGATCGCCCGCTGCTGCTGCGCACCGAGATGGGCGCCGGCCACGGCGGGCCGAGCGGCCGCTACGACGCGTGGCGCGACGAAGCTCGCACCCTCACGTTCCTCCTGGCGACGCTGTAGCCGGCGCTCAGCGCCAGAGGGCCACCGCGGCGAGAGCCACGAGGCCGAGGTTGCGGGCGAGATGGGTGCCGTCGAGCGGGCGGTGGGACCAGCCGCCGAAGCAGGCGCACGGCGGGTGACGGCCGTCGGCCAGCTGGCGGGCGATCAGCACGCTGAACGCCATGAGCAGCGCGATGGCCGCGACCGCCGACCACGGCATGGCCAGGCCGACGACGAGGGCGGCGCCGAGCGCGATCTCGACGATGGGCACCGGTAGGGCGACGGCGACGGGTACACCGAGCCCGGCCGCTTCGTCCGACCACGCCCGTCCGGCGGCCAACTTCATCCCGCCGGCGACAGCCAGGACGGCCCCCACGACGATGCCGGCGACCACGCCCACCACGTTCACGCGCCGCCTACTCGACGTCGACGGTGAGACCCTCGGCGGCGGCGAACACCTCGACGCCCATCCCCGCGCCGCACGCCGCGGCGCGGCCGGTGAAGCAGTCGATCATGTCATCGTCGTGGCTGGGGTCGTGGTGGAACAGCGCCAGCCGGCGCGCCCCGACCTGCGCCGCCAACCACACCGCATACTCGATGGTGCAGTGGCCCCAGTCCCGCTTGGCCATGAACTCGGCCGGCGTGTACTGGGCGTCGTGGATCAGCAAGTCGACGCCGTCGCACAACTGCCGGACGGCGGGGTCGATGCGGGCGCCGCCGTGCGGTTGCTGGTGGTCGCTGACGTAGGTCACCGACCTCCGGCCGTGACCGACGCGGTAGCCGACGGTCTCGCCGACGTGGGGCACCGGCGCCGAGTCGACGACGTAGCCGCCGACCCGCACGGTCGGACGGGCCTCGCGGATGTCGACGGTGCCGGGGAAGTCGGCCAGGTCGATCGGGAACAGCGGCGGGCAGATGGTCTCGGCCAGCACGTCCGCAGGGCTGCGACCGTCGTCCTGCGCCGGCGCGTAGACGACGAGCCGGCTGTCCTCGTGCAGGAGCGGGCTGAAGAACGGCAGGCCCTGCACGTGGTCCCAGTGGAGGTGGCTGACGAACGCCGTGCCCGTGAACGGCTCGCCGCGTGAACAGCCGAGCCCGAAGTAGCGCAACCCGGTGCCGAGGTCGAACAGCAGCGGGTCCTCGCCGTCGGTCGCCACCGAGGCGCACGACGTGTTGCCGCCGTAACGGGCGACGTCGTCGCCGTCGCAGGGCGTCGAGCCCCGCACACCGTGGAACGTCACCAACATCCTGCCGACAGACCCCCTCGACGAGCGCGACTCGACACGGTAGGCCGAGCGGACGGCGGAGGGAAGTGCGGGGGTGGGTGACGTTCGTCGCACCCTGGCTACCGTGCGTTCATCGGGCCCTCCATGATCACGACCGCCGACGGGGTGGAGCTCGCCGTCCGCACGGCCGGCGACATCGCCGACACCGACCGACCGTTGGCCGTGTGCCTGCACGGGTTCCCCGACACGGCGGCCACGTGGCGGCACCTCGCACCGTTGCTCGTCGACGCCGGGTTCCGCGTCGCCATGCCCTGCAACCGCGGCTTCGCGCCGTCAACGGCGCCGCCCGGCGTCAGCTACGGGAGCGGGGCGCTGGCGACGGACGCCATCCTCGTGCACGACGTCTTCGACGGGGACGGAGACGCCGTGATCGTCGGCCACGACTGGGGCGCGTCGGCGACGTACGGGGCCGCCGGGCACGAACCCGACCGCTGGCGGCGGGTCGTCGGCATGGCCGTGCCGCCGGGACCGGCCCTGTTCCACGCCGTGGTCGCCGATCTCGAACAGCTGCAGCGCTGCTGGTACATGTTCGTCTTCCAGCACCCGCTGGCCGACATGGTGCTGCCCGCCGACGGCCATGCGCTGGTCGCCCGGCTGTGGGCGCAGTGGTCGCCGGGCTACGACGCCACCGCGGACCTGGCCGAGGTGCGGACCGCGCTCGACGGTCCGGAACACGTCGGCGCCGCGCTCGCCGCGTACCGCGT
>JACCUL010000541.1 GCA_013811855.1 Acidimicrobiia bacterium | reverse complement strand
GGTTTGTGTCACCGCACGTGCCCGGATCCGGCCGCGTGCGGTGACACAAACCTGGGGTCAGACGGCGGCGGCGAGGGCTTCGCGGCGCTCGCTGACGCGGCGGGCGACGCGCTCGCTCTTGGCCAGGCGGGCCATCAGGCGGTCGCGGGCCTGGTCGGCCTCGGCGTCGAGGCCTTCGAGGCCCTCGATGCCCCAGTGGCGGACGACGACGGGCACGAGGATCTGGTCGTGGTGGATGACCAGGTCGTACACGCCGGCCTTGGCGATGGCCGAGGCGTGTCGGGCAAAGCCCGGGATGCCGGCGCCGGGCATCTCGAACCCGACGACCTGACGCTCGATGGCCTTGACCATCGTGCTCGGATCGAGCTCGATCGCCGCCGTGGCGAGATCGCGGTAGAAGAGGTAGTGCAGGTTCTCGTCGGCGGCCACCCGCTTCATCACCGCGAAGCCGGCCGGGTCACCGAGCAGCGCACCCGTGTTGCGGTGGGCGATGCGCGTGGCCAGCTCCTGCAAGGCCACGTACACGAACCCGTCCGCGGCCGACGACGGCTCGGGCGTGATGCCGCCGGACACCTGGGCCATGCGGGCTCGCTCGAGGGCGACGGGATCGACGGCGCGCGTCACCATGAGGTAGCCGTAGATGACCATCGAGTGGCGGCCCTCCTCGGCCGTCCAGCGCTTGGCCCACGCCCCCCACGCACCGTCGGCGCCGAACATCCGCTCGATGGAGCGGAAGTAGTACGGCAGGTTGTCCTCGGTCAGCAGGTTGACGATGAGCGAGCTGCGGGCGGCCTCGTCGATCTGGGCGCCGCCCAAGTCGGCGTGCGACTCCTGCCAGACGTCGTCGAGGTCGAGGTCCCGGCCCCGGCCGTACGGCACGAGGTGGTGCGGGAACCACTCCTTGGTGGTCGCCAGGTGGCGGTCGAAGAGCCGCTCCACGGTCGGTTCCAGCGCCTCCAGCAGTGCCCTGTCATTCATGCGCCACAGGTTACCTCGTCTACCTACCGACCAGTAGGTAGGCGTGACACATGTCCCCCTTCGACGACGAGGTCGGCGTACCCCGCGGCCTGCGCCGCCGCGACCGCCTCCTGGGCGTGCTCCGCGCTGCGCACCTCGAACGTGGCGTGCACGGCGGTCTGGCGAACGTGCAGGTCGAGACCCTCGCGGTGGTGCTCCACCTCGATGAGGTTGGCGCCGGCGGCGGCGAACACGCTGAGCAGGCGGACCAGGCCGCCGGGCCGGTCGTCGATGCGGGCGAACACGACGAGCCGCCGACCGGCCTGGGTCTCGTGGCGGCGGATCAGGCCGGGCACGACGCCGAGGTCGACGTTGCCCCCCGACAGCACGACGCACGTCGTGCCCTCGGTCGCCGGCGCGACGACCCCGGACCGCAGCGCGGCGACGCCGACGGCACCGGCCCCCTCGACGTAGAGCTTGGCCCGGTCCATCAGCAGCACCATGGCGTCGGCGATGGCGTCCTCGCCGACGACGACGACGTCGTCGAGCCACCGCTCGACGAGCGGTCGGGTCAGCTCGCCCGGTCGCTTCACGGCGATGCCGTCGGCCAGCGTCAGCACAGGCCCGCGCGTCGTGGCCGCACCGGCGAACGGCGCGCACAGCTCGGCCTGCACGCCGACGACCCGGACGTCGGGTCGCTGCGACTTCACGGCGATGGCCGTCCCCGCGGCGAGACCGCCCCCGCCCAACGGGACGACGACGAGCGTCAGGTCGGCCACGTCCTCGATCAGCTCCAGGCCCAGCGTGCCCTGGCCGGCGATGACGGCGGGGTCGTCGAACGGGTGGCAGAACGCCACGTCGTGGTCGGCGGCCCACTGGCGGGCCGTGGCCATGGCCTCGTCGAGTGAGGCGCCGCTCTCGACCACGGTGGCCCCGTACGAACGGCAGGCCTCGATCTTGGAGATCGCCGCCCCCTCCGGCACGAAGATGTCGCACGGCACGCCGAAGTGCCGGGCCGCGAAGGCCAGGGCCTGGGCGTGGTTGCCGGCGCTGCCGGCCGTGACCCCCCGGGCCGCCGCCGCACCGAGCGCGGCCAGCTTGTTCATCGCCCCGCGGATCTTGAACGCGCCGGTGCGCTGGAGGCTTTCGGCCTTGAGCACGATCGTCGCGCCGGTCTGCTCCGAGAGGGCCACCGAGCTGATGATCGGCGTGTGCTTGGCGACGCCGGCCGTGACGGCGCGCGCC
>JACCUL010000540.1 GCA_013811855.1 Acidimicrobiia bacterium | reverse complement strand
CGGCGTTGACCTTCAGGACTACCGCGATCGATAGCGGGAGTAGGCATCGGTGAGCACCGAATGCCCGCTCGGGGTCGCTCTGGCCATCCCTGCCGGGCCCGACGGGAGCGTTCAGCGGACCACATCGTTGTTTGAGCGACACACCACTAGCTCGGCTCGCCGACGGCGCCGATCGCCTGCCACACGGCGGGGTCGATACGGGCGCCGCGGCGCTCGGCCGAGTGGAGGAAGTCGCCCAGCCGGTCGACTGCCCCAGGTCGGCCCCGCCACTCGTCGAGCGGGATGACGATCCGACTCAGCCGCCCGCCGCCGATGGACACGTCGACGCCGGGCTCGCCGGGATCGAGGCCGACAGCCGTCACGTCGCTCGGCGTGAACCGTCGCCACGACGCCCACCGCCGCGACGACAACTCGTCGGCACCGACGGCCCAGGTGCTGCGGAACGCCTCGAGCCAGACCAACCCGGCCATCCCTGCGTACACCGCGCCGAGCACGAAGGCGGCGTGGCCGGTGGTCACGGCACCGACCACGCAACCGACGACGGCCACCACGAACCCGCAGGCGACGAGCCCATCGGCCCGAGGCCGGAACGGGCGCGGCTCCAGCCGCACGGCGTCGACCGATCCGGAAGGCGACATGTCGGCCACTGAGCACGACCGTAGCTCCGCGGCGCTGGATTGTCGACCGACCCGGTCAACATTGGCGGTGCCGGGCGTGCGGCGCGCGACACTGCCGCCGTGCGTGCTGCGGTGCCCCTGGAACGCGTGCGCAGCATCTGCTGCGCCCTGCCCGAGGTCGTCGAGCGTCTGAGCCACGGTCAGCCGACCTTCTTCGTGCGCGGGAAGACCACGTTCGTGATGTTCCTCGACGACCACCACGGCGACGGGCGCTTGGCGCTGTGGTGCGCGGCCCCGCCGGGCGTCCAGGCCCAGCTCGTCGAGCAGGAGCCCGAGCGGTTCTTCCGCCCGCCGTACGTCGGCGGCCGGGGATGGATCGGCGTGCGCCTCGACCGCCAGCTCGACTGGGACGAGGTGGCCGAGATCTGCGCCGACGCCTACCGGCAGGTCGCCCCGAAGCGCCTCGCCGCGCAACTCGACGGCCGCCACCACCCCGAGGAGGGCTGATGCTGCGCCATGTCGTGATGTTCCGCTGGAACCCCGGGACGACGCCGGCCGACGTGGCCGACGTGCAGGAGGGGCTGGGCGGGCTGCCCGCCGTGATCCCGGAGATCACCCGGTACCAGTTCGGTCCGGACGCCGGGATCAACGACGGCAACGCCGAGTTCGTCGTCGTCGCCGACTTCGCCGATGTCGACGGGTACCTCGCCTACCGGGACCACCCGCTGCACCGGGCGCTCATCGGCGAGCGCATCACGCCGCGCCTCGCCGAACGCCACGCCGTTCAGTACATCATCGACGACGCTTGACGTCCGACCTTCGTCCGATCAGGCCGCGTGATCGACCGCTGGGCGCCGGCGGAGGCGGTCGAGCGCCGCCGCGATCGTGCCGAAGGCCCGCAGGCGGGCCACTTCCGGCTGCGCGTCGTCGGCCAGCACGTCGACCGACACCCGGGAGATCCCGGCGACACGGGCCGCCCGCACGACCTGGCGCACGTCAGCCTCGCGCCCCTTGAGCCCGCGGGCCTCGATGTCCATGGCCAGCTGCAGGAGGTCGGTGGTGATCATGGTGCTGATCGTACGACGAGCTACACATGAACACTAGAGATGGTTCCTGCTGACACCGATCAGCTACGCTGATCACCATGTCGACCCTTCGCGACCTCGAGCTCCGCCACGTCATCGCCCTCGACGCCGTGGCCACCGAAGGCACGTTCGGCCGGGCCGCACTGCGGCTCGGCTATACCCAGTCGGCGGTCAGCCAGCAGATCGCGGCGCTCGAGCGCATCGTCGGCGGGGCGCTGTTCGACCGGCCGGGCGGGCCCAAGCCGGTCACGCTGACCCCGCTCGGGCACCTCGTGCTGACCCACGCCAGGGACATCATCGCCAGGGTCGACGCCGCCGGCGAGGCCGTCGCCCGCTTCCAGGCCGGCGACGGCGGGCGGCTCGAGATCGGCACCTTCCAGAGCGTGTCGAACATGCTGCTGCCGACCATCGTCGGACGACTGCTCGCCGAGCACCCGGCGCTCGACATCCGGCTGTTCGAGGACGACGAGAAGATGGACAGCCAGCGACGAGTCGAGGCCGGCGAGCTCGACCTGACGTTCACCGTCGGGCGGCCCGGCGGCGTGCTCGACTCGATCGTGCTGCTCGACGACCCGTTCGTGCTCGTCGCCAAGGCCGGCGACCTGGCCCAGGGCCCGTACCCGACGAGCCAGCTCGACCGGGTGCAGATGGTCGGGTCGCCGGTGACGTCGTGCCAGCAGGAGATCGAGGACGGGTTGCGGGCCAACAACGTGAACCCCCACTACGTGTTCCGCACGATCGACAACGGCGCCCAGATCGCCATGGTTCGCGCCGGCATGGGCTGGTCGGTGATGCCGCTCCTCGCCGTGGACACCCGGGATCCCGGCGTCGACATCCGCCTGCTCACGCCGCCGCTCCCGCCGCGGCAGATCTGCATCGCCTGGAACCGCCAGCGCACGCTCTCCCCCTGCGCCACCCGGGCCATCGAGCTGGCCCACGACGCCGCCCGCGAGCTCCGCCAACTCGCCGCCATCGCCTGACCGCGGCGAACCGTGACCCCAGCGCGGCAGCCTTGCCGCGTCTGGCTCACACTTCGTCGGTCAGCGTTTGGCCGAGTGTGGCACCGGCAGCCGAACCGGCCCACGGCTAACGTGACCCCGTGGTGGAGCCGGTCGCCGAGCGCCCGACCATGCCGGGCTACGGGGTCGACGGCCCCGGATGGCGCCCGCTGCCATGGTCGTGGGCGGCGGCGAAGTTGGCGGTGTCGCGCAACCTCTGGCTGGTCACCGCTTCGGCCGACGGGCGACCGCACGCCTTGCCGGTGTGGGGCGTCTGGGACGAGTCGACGAATCGCTTCGGGTGGTCGAGCAGCGCCCGGTCGCGCAAGGTTGCCAACATCGCCGCCAACCCGCAGGCCTGCGTGACCGTGGACGACACCGTCGAGTGCGTGTCGGTCGAGGGCCGGGCCGCACTGGTCACCGATCCCATCGCCGTCGACGGGTGGATCGACCGGTTCCTGGTCAAGTACGAGGGCGAGGGGGTGACCGCGGACTTCCTGCGCTCGCACGCGTTCCTGGAACTGGTACCGGACCGGGCCTTCGGCGTCATCGAGCGGGCCGACGAGTTCGCCACGCGTGCCACCCGCTGGCGGTTCGGCTGACCGGCCGGCGGCGCGCCTCAGGCGGCCGCCGTCTTCTCGTCGTCCTCGAAGCGGGCGATCAGCTGTTCGAGCACCTCGCTCGGGCCGGGCATCGCCAGCAGCTCGTCGCGCACGGCCGCCGCGGCCGGGCTGAGACGCCCGATCGACGCCGTGGCCTCGGCCGCCACTGCTGACACCGTCGTCTCGGACGGCTCGAGGACCGCGGCCAGGCCGGCCGCCGCCATGGCGTCGGCGTTCTGGAACTGGTCGGCGCCCTTCGGCAGCAGCAGTTGTGGTGTGCCGCTGGCCAGGGCGCCGAGCACGGTGCCACTGCCGCCGTGGTGCACGGCCAGGTCGGCCCGGCACAGGACGGCCGCTTGATCGACGAACGCCTTGACGCGGACGTTGGGTGGCAGTTCGCCGAGCGTGGCGCCGTCGGCCGAGCCGAGCGCGACGAGGACGTCGGCGTCGAGCGTGGCGAGACCGTGGATCGCCGGCACCAGGACCTCGTCGCTGGCGACGACGGTGCCGAGGGTGAGGTAGACGAGTGGGCGACCGCTGCGGCCGACCCAGGTCGGGACGGTCACGCCCGGCTCGGTGAACGGGATCGGGCGCAGGCGGAGGCGGGCCGGGTGGTCGAGGAAGGACGGCTGTTGCAACACGTTCGGGAAGATGTCGACGAACGCGTCCCCGGTCAACACGTCGAGCGAGAACGCGCTCATGTCGTGCTCGGCCCACAGTCGGTCGAGCCGCTCGCCGGCGTACATGCGGATCAACTCGTCGGGTGGGCGCGGCGAGAGCGAATGACAGACGGCGGGGATCCCGGCAGCATGCGCCGCCACGGCGGCCCCGAGCTCGTACTGCTCGTACACGACCAGGTCCGGCCGCAGCCCGGGGAGCACGATCGCCAGGTCGTGGGCCGTGCGGCGGGCCAGGATGTCGATGAAAAGAGTCGGCTGCCGGCGTCGAGATCGGGCCGGCCGTCGTCGCGCTTCGGCATCCCGTCGCCAGGCATCGACGCGGCGAGCGACTCGAGCGCCTCGTCGATCGTGAGGCCGACGTCGTGGGTGGGGAAGCCCAGCCGACCGAGTCGGTGGAGGAACGAGCCGGTGGTCGCGAAGCTGACCTCGTGGCCGGCCTCACGGGCGGTGAGGGCGAGCGGGATCAGCGGGTAGACGTGCCCGTACGCCGGCCGGGTGCTGAACAGGATCTTCATGGTCGAGTCCTCGGGGGAAGGGTCGGTGGGGCCGGCGGATCGCACAGGCGCGTGGATCCGTCGGCGGACCCCGCGATGGTGGGCGGCGCCGGCCCCTGACGCTTGGAGGACGAGTGGAGAACTCGTGGAGTTCGGGCCCGGTCAGCTGATGCAGAACTCGTTGCCCTCGGGGTCGGCCATCGTGACCCACGTCTGCGGACCCTGCTGCCCGTCGTACAGCATGGTGGCGCCGAGCTCCACGAGCCGCTGGACCTCGCCGGCCCGCCGCTCCTCGCCGACGTGCAGGTCGAGGTGGACCCGGTTCTTCACCGACTTGGCCTCCGGTACCTGCTGGAACAGGAGGCGGGGACCCCGACCCTGGCGATCCCGGCAGGCGGCGCCGGTCCTCCAGGCCAGTCGTCCGTCGATCTCGACGGCATCGTCGCGGGTCGCCCCGCCGGCGGCGATGACCTGCTCGACAAGGTCGTGGTGGTCCTCGATGTCGTAGTCCACGACCGCGGCCCAGAACCGGTTCAACCGGTGCGGGTCGGCGGCGTCGATGGCGATCTGGAAGGTGGGAACGGTCACGCCGCGATGTCTATCTGGGTGCGCCAGGTCCCGAAAACGGGACTGTCCGCGCCCAGACCAGCCAACGGTCCGGGAGCTAGTGAGCGCCGTGGGCGGCGAAGGCGCCGGCGACGATCGGGTCGACGGCCCGGGCCCGGTGCAGGGCGTCGGCCGGGCCGATGCCGGCGGCCAGGGCGGTGTGAAGCGTGGTCATGACCTCCACCGTGGCCAGGGTGTCGGGGATCGGTACCGTGCCGGCGATCACCGAACGGGGACCGGTGGCGAGCAACGACGCCGTCAGCCCGAGGATCTCCCTGCCGGTGGGCGTGGCGTGTGATCCGGCGTGGCACGCCGAGAGCACGACCACCGCAGGAGGCGGCGCGACCCGTTCGAGGTCGTAGACGAACATCGGGCCGTCGGCCATCCGGAGCGACGAGAACATCGGGTTCTCGCGGGAGAACTGGCCGTGGCACACGAGGTGCACGACGTCGGCGCCGGCGAGCTGGGCGCCGACCCGCGCCACCGTCGCCTCGTCGCCCGTGAGCACCGTAGGCCACTGGTGGCAGGACGCCACCCGTTCGGCCTCGGCGGCGGCCAGCGCGAGCGACGGCCCGGCCGCCACCGTGACCCGGCCATGGCGACCGGCCGGCCGCAGGGCACAGCGCTTCCACAGCGCCACGGACGGCGCGATCACGAACGGGCGCGACGACAATGAGGGCAGCAGCCCCCAGGGCAGGTCGTGCAGGCCGGCGATCGGGCTGACGACGACCGGTCCCGGGGGCAGGTCGAGCGGTTCCATGAGGAGCGCATCGGCGATGGCGGCCGATCGGACGACCGCCTCCGGGTCCCGCGACACGCCCCGACCGAGAGCGTTGAGGTGCATGGCGAGCACGCCCCGGAGCAGCGAGGCCTCGTGGCGCGCGGCCTGCATCTCGCCCAGTTCGATCACGCTGACCGCTCCCGCCACGACCCGCAACGCCAGCAGTCGCTCACCCACTTCGACGAACGACACCCACGCCAGCTCGGCGCCGGCGACGTCCTCCACCGTCCCCGGTCGCGCCGGCGACGGTCCGTGGCGCTCGGCGTGGCGGGCCCGTCGCCGGACGAGGTCGCTCAGACGGGTCGCTTCACGGCTCAGCGCGGCGTCGACGTGACGC
>JACCUL010000535.1 GCA_013811855.1 Acidimicrobiia bacterium | reverse complement strand
GGCCACGGTCGTCTCCGGGGTCCCCTCGGTCGGTGCCTCGGGGGTGCGCGCCCACAGCGCCGCGCCGACGATCGTGACGCCGGCGATCACGGCCGCTGCGGGCAGCGCCGCCGTGGGGGAGAGGTCGTCGCCGGCTCCGAGGGCCGGCAGGAACGTCGCCGCGATAAGGACCAGTGCGGCGATCTCGCTGAACAGGGCGAGGGCGGCCTGCGGCGACGGCTCGAACCCGACCTCGGTGAACCCGAAGATGCCGCGGTCGGTGCGGCTGATCCAGAACGCGACGAGGGTGCCGACGACCAGTCCGGCACCGGCGAGGCGCACGACGACGTCGCGCCGGAACACGAGCGCGGCGGCGATCACGGCCGAGGCGATGCCGTTGGCCAGGAACGAGCGCCCGAGGTTGGCGTCCGGGAAATCCCGGTAGCCGTCGAAGTAGAGCTGCAGGTGGACCAAGCCACCGACGAGGATCGCCGCTGCCGCCACGACGCGGACGACGGTGCCGGCGGACAGTTCGGAGCGGGCGGGAATCGTGTTCACGGGCGGCGTTCGTCACCGGAGCCGACGCGGATCGGTCGCCGCTCGGCCTGCTACCCATGGCGTCATGGTCACCGACACCGAGAGCCGGGCAGACGTCGCCGTGCTCGGCGCTGGACCGGCTGGCTTGGCGGCCGGGTTGTTCGCCGCCCGGCGGGGACACTCGGTCGTCGTCGTGGAGCGGGCCGCCGTCGTCGGCGGGCTGGCCGGGAGCTTCGACGTCGCCGGCGTGCGCGTCGACCACGGCAGCCACCGCCTGCACCCGAGCACCGATGGTGACCTCTTGTCCGAGCTGCGCGCCCACCTCGGCGAGGAGCTGCAGATCCGGGCGCGGCACGGCCGGATCCGGCTGGAGGGCCGCTGGCTGGCCTTCCCCCTGCGCCCCCTCGACCTGCTCACCAACGCGCCCTCTCGACTGGTGGCGGGCGCGGCGATCGACCTGGCGTCGGCACCGCTGCGCCGAAGGCGAGCCGGGCGGGCGAGCCGTCCGGACTCGTTCGCCGAGCGGGCTCGAGCCGGTCTGGGACCAACGATCACGGCCCGGTTCTACGCGCCATACGCCCGCAAGCTGTGGGGTGTCACGGCCGACGAGCTCGACGGCGAGCTGTACCGCCGTCGGGTCAGCGCCGGCAGCGGCGGTCGGCTCGTGCGGCGCATCCTGCGGGCCGGTGGATCGGACCGACCGACCTTCTTGTACCCCGCCGGCGGGTTCGGACGGATCAGTGAGGCCCTGGCCGAGGCGTTCGTCGGCGCCGGCGGCGAGTTACGCCTCGGCGCACCGGTGACGGCACTGCGCGCCTCGCCCGACGGTGCATCGACGACGGTCGAGCTGGCCGGCCGGGAGACGATCGAGCCGACCACCGTGCTGTCGACGCTGCCCATCACGACGGTGGCCGACCTCGCCGACGACGTCCCGCCGGAGGTCGGCACGGCCGCCCGGTCGCTCGACTCGCGCGGCGCCGTGCTCGTCTACCTCGTCGTGCCACGACGGCCGTACACCGAGTTCGACGCCCATTACTTCCCGGACCCGGCCAACCCCGTCGCCCGGCTGTCGGAGCCGGCCAACTACCGCGCCAGCGCGGCCGATCCGGGCGACCGCACGGTGCTCTGTGCCGAACTGCCGGCGACCCCCGGCGACGCCGTGTGGTCGACCGGCGACGACGCGCTCGGCCGGCTCGTGGCGACCTCACTCGTCGTCGACGGGTTGCCCGATCCGAGCCCGACCGAGGTCGTCGTGCGCCGCGTCCCTTTCGTCTATCCGGTGTACCGGCTGGGCTACGGGCGGCACCTGGCCACGCTGGAGCGGTGGGCGGCCAGCCGCCCGGGACTGGTCGTGCTCGGCCGCCAGGGCCTCTTCGCCCACGACAACACTCACCATGGGATGGCCATGGGGCGCGCCGCCGCGGCCTGCGTGCGCGACGACGGCACCCTCGACGAGCCGGCGTGGGCCGCCGCCCGAGCCTCGTTCCGCGAGCACGTCGTGGAGGATTGACCCGGAGCGTTCCGGCGCTTCAAGGACGCGCGGCTGGACTTCCCGGCGCTCCGCCAGGAAGTGTTCGAGCTCCACGACGCCCGGATGCGCCGTCGCGCCATCGAGTTCCTCGTCGACGAGAGCCTTGTCGACGACGAGCAAGCCCGCGCCGCTCATGAGACGAGCATCCGGCCGAGGTGGTCGACGGGGTCCTCGTGACGCCCGGGAGGGCGAAGTAGAAGCCGCCGCCCTGGGGCTCGATGTACTCCTCCACCGGCTCACCGGCCAGGCGGGCCTGCACGTCGAGGAACTGGCGCAGGCGGCGCTGGAAGCTGACGAACGCGAGCCCCTGATCGAGGTGCCCGTCGCGGTAGAAGCCGCGGGAGAAGTTCATGCCGCGGCGGAAGATCAGGCTGTCGTCCGTCTCGGGCGTGCGCGGGTTGGCCAGCCGGATGTGCGCGTCGAGCGGGGTGATCTCGCCATCGGGATCGGCGGCGTAGTCGGGCTCGTCGGTCTCGACCTCGCCGTCGAGCGGTGCCCCCGTCAGCTTGCGGCGGCCGATCAGTCGTTCCTGCTCGGACAGGCGGGTGCGGTCCCAGAACTCGACGAACATCCGGATGACGCGCACGACGTGGTAGCTCCCACCCACCGCCCAGATCGGCTCGCCGTCGTCGGGGCCGACCCACACGTTGCGATCGAGCACGGCCGACTCGGCGGCCAGGTTGGCCGTGCCGTCCACGAAGCCCATCAGGCTGCGGACACCGGCGCCGCCGGCTGTGGCCTCGGTGCGCCGGTTGTACCCGTCGAGCATCCACTTCAGGGCGAGCGTGCCCCTGGTGGCCCGCATCAGCTGGCGCAGGGCGAACAGGTTGAGGTCCTCGTGGTAGCTGCCGACGGTGATCAGCAGGTCGCCGTGGGACCGGGTGGGGTCGAGCTTGTCGTTGGCCAGGAAGGGCATCTCGACGAGCTGTCGCGGTCGGCGCTCGGCCAGTTCGAAGCGTTCGTCGAACAGGCTGGCTCCCACCGACACGATGACGCTGAGATCGGCCGGTGGCGGCGGATTGCCGACGGCGCCGGTGTACAGCGGCGGGTACGCCGGGTCGCGCTCCTCGTAGGGCTCGCCCTGCATCAGGCGGCGCGCCTCGAGCGACAGCGTGCGGAACATCCCGG
>JACCUL010000498.1 GCA_013811855.1 Acidimicrobiia bacterium | reverse complement strand
GTCCTTGCGGTTGGGGGCCTTACGACTGGGCCCAGCCGGTGATGCGGCGGCCTGCCGGAGCCCCGCGGCGGGGGCGGGCAGTCGGGTCGATCGCCGCGCTGACGGCGTGGACGAGCCAGGTGTTGAGCGACAAGCTGTCGGCGGCGGCCGCTCGTTCGGCGCGGGCCTTCAGCGCCTCGGGAAGCCGCAGGCTGATCCGTGACGTGCTCTCCTCGGCGGCGTCGTCGCCGACCGGCGCCGGGGGCGGTGGGAAGGACTCGGGGGCGGACGGGGGTTCGGCGTGGGCGATGAGCTCGACGTCCCGGCCCCGCAGCCGGACCTCGACGACGGTGCCGGCGGCCGCGGTCAGCTCATCGGCGGCTGTCACGAGCAGGTCGAGCAGGAGCATCCGCAGTGCCGGGTCGGCGGCGGCAGCCAGCTGGCCGGCCGCGGTGAGCAGCTCCTCGCCGCCTACCGCGGCGGCGCAGGCGAGGTCGCGGCGTAGCTGGTCGACGAACGGCGTCAGGTCCACGACGCCAGTATGACGTCACATTGACGTCATGTCAACATCTATCTGACGTCAAAGGCTGGCAACCTGGCGTCACCCCTGCCGTTCGAGCGCGCCGAGAACGGCTTTGAGGCCCGCCGTCGTGATGTCGGGGTCGACGCCGATCCCCCAACGCGGTTCGCCGTCACCGTTCACGGACTCCACGTAGGCCGCCGCCGTCGCCTCGGCGCCGCGCCCGATGGCGTGCTCGGCGTAGTCGACCACATCGAGCTCGACGGCGAACTCGGTCCGCAGGCCGCGCACGAACGCCGAGATCGGCCCGCTGCCCTCACCCCTGACCGTGTGGTGCGCGCTGTCGTGGCGCACCTGGGCGGTGACGGTGGTGCGACCGTCGAGGGCGTGCAGCTCGTGGCCGACGAGCTCGTAGCGCGGCGCGGCCGGCAGGTACTCCTTCTCGAACGCTTCCCACATGACGACAGGCGTGATCTCCGTGCCGGAGTCCTCCGTGATGTGCTGGATCGTCTTGCCGAACTCGATCTGCATCCGCCTGGGCAGCTCGAAGCCGTGCTCGGCCTTCATCACGTAGGCCACCCCGCCCTTGCCGCTCTGGCTGTTGACGCGGATGACCGCCTCGTAGGTGCGCCCGACGTGCTTGGGATCGATCGGCAGGTACGGCACGCCCCACCGCTCGTAGTCGTCCGGCAACGCCTCGAAGCCCTTCTTGATGGCGTCCTGGTGGCTGCCCGAGAACGCCGTGTACACGAGGTCGCCGACGTAGGGGTGGCGGGGATGGACGGGCAGGCGGTTGCAGTACTCGGCGACCCGACGCAGCGCGTCGATGTCGGTGATGTCCAGCTCGGGATCAACGCCGTTGGCGAAGAGGTTCATCGCCAGGTTGACGATGTCGACGTTCCCGGTGCGCTCGCCGTTGCCGAACAACGTGCCCTCGACGCGGTCGGCACCGGCCATGACCCCGAACTCGGCCGCCGCCACGGCGCACCCCCTGTCGTTGTGCGGGTGCAGCGAGAGCACGATGTGGTCCCGGTCGCGGACCGTTCGGCCGAACCACTCGATGACGTCGCCGTACACGTTGGGGGAGTAGCACTCGACGGTGGCCGGCAGGTTGAGGATGATCGGCCAGTCGACGGTCGGTTCGACCACGTCCATCACCCGCTCGCAGATCTCGATGGCGAAGTCGGGCTCGGTCAGCGTGAAGCTCTCGGGCGAGTACTCGTAGCGGATCTCGGTCGCCGGGTGCTGCTGCTCCAGCTTGCGGCACAGACGCGCCGCGTTGACGGCGATGTCGACGATGCCGTCTCGGTCGAGCCCGAACACCACCTCGCGCTGCAGCGGGTTCGTCGAGTTGTAGAAGTGGACGATCGCCCGGGGCGCCCCGGCGATGCACTCGTAGGTGCGCTCGATCAGCTCGGGGCGGCACTGCACGAGCACCTGCACCGTGACGTCGTCGGGGATCAGGTCCTCGTCGATGAGCTGGCGGATGAATTCGAAGTCGGGCTGGCTGGCCGACGGGAACCCGACCTCGATCTCCTGGAACCCCATCTCGACGAGGGCGTCGAACATGCGCCGCTTGCGCACGGGGTCCATCGGATCGATGAGGGCCTGGTTGCCGTCGCGCAAGTCGACGGAGCACCAGCGCGGCGCGTGGTCGATGACCACGTTCGGCCAGGTGCGGTCGGCAAGGACGACTGGGACGGTCGGGGCGTAGCGGTCGTGGGCCATCGGGCGGATGGTCGTCGGGTGCGGGGGCATCGGGAGCTCCTGGTGTCGGCGGCGGACGGGGCAGAACGGGCGGCCCGAAAAATGAAGGACCCCCCGGCCGGGAGGGGCGGGGGGCGGGCGAACGCGCAGGTACCGACGCTCGCCCTACATAAGCAGGAGAAGGTCGGCGCGGCGGGTCATCGACCGCAACCTAGCCGTTCGGCGGCCAGGACTGCAATGCCCACCAGGCAACGCGGTGGGTGGACCGGCCCGTCGTCCGACCCACCCACCCGTCGCCTCCCTCACCGCGCCAGCGGCGAGCCACCGCACCGCCCGTTGCCGGGCGGCGCGCGGAGGATTCAAAGACGGACCGCCGACCGAGGCCGGCGGTCCGCCCGGTTCCCGCGATCGGGACCTGGTGGTGGCTCACGCCGGGGCGTGAGCACTCCATGCCCTCTCCAAGTCCAGAGGCGCGCCGATGTCGCGCCGGTTGGCGAAATTCCTGGACGCGTGCGGAAGTGTGAGCTGTCGCAGCAGATTTCCGCTGTGTGCGCTCACAGTTCGGTCGCCCCGGGAGCCGGGGCCGACGGACTCTCGCTTCAGGAGCGCTTCGTGCCCGCGGCGTCAGCTCGGCAAGTCCGCTAGAGGGACCGGCGGGATCGCCGGCACTGTCACGTCGGGGATGGTCACGTCGGGGACGGTGATGTCGGGGAGGTCGGGGACGGTGATGTCGGGGAGGTCGGGCACGGTGATGTCGGGCAGGTCGGGGACGGTGACGTCGGGCAGGTCGGGCACGGGCACATCGGGCTCGGTTGCGTCGGGCACCGTGACCTCTGTCGGCGGCGGCTCCTCGACGACGGTCGGGACCGGTGCCGGACCGGGAACCGTCGGTACCGGTCGTCCGGGTCGTGACGGACGGTCCGGCTGGGTGAGGGGCGTCGGGTCCGCTTGCGGTGTCGTGGCCGGCGACGGCGATCCCGGCTCGGACCCGGGGACGACGACCGCGC
>JACCUL010000458.1 GCA_013811855.1 Acidimicrobiia bacterium | reverse complement strand
CGCCGAGCTGTCGCCCGGGTACCTGCGCCGCGCCGTGGAGACGTTGCAGCGGACCGGCGCAGCCAATGTCGGCGGCATCCAGCGGGCCGAGGGGACGACGCCGTTCGAGCGGGCGGTGGCTGCGGCCATGACCTCGCGCTTCGGGGCCGGCGACGCCGTCTTCCACTACGGCGGCCACGAGGGCCCGAGCGACACCGTGTACCTCGGCGTGTTCGACCGCGTCGCCATGGAGGCGGCCGGGCTCTATGACGAGACGCTCGTGCGCAACCAGGACTACGAGCTCAACATCCGATTGCGTCAGCGCGGCGGCGTCGTGTGGTTCGACCCCGAGCTTTCCGTGCGCTACCGACCGCGCCGGTCGCTCGGCCGGCTCGCCCGCCAGTACTTCGAGTACGGCGCCTGGAAGCGGGAGGTCGTGCGTCGGCATCCGGGCTCGCTGCGCTGGCGTCAGGCCGCTCCGCCGGCGCTGGCGCTCGGCCTCGGCATGGGGCTCGTCGGGACCGCCGTCCACAGGGCGGCGCTCCTGATCCCCGGCACGTACGGCGCCGCCGTGGTGGTGGCATCGGCGATCACGGCCCGACGGCGGTTCGGCATGTTCGCACGGCTGCTCGCCGTGTTCCCCACGATGCACCTGGCTTGGGGCTGCGGCTTCCTCACCGGTCGGCGTTCCCGGAGCGTCGGGGCCGCCGGACCGGTACGGGTTCGGGCGTTCAGACGATCGGGGGGCGGCCCAGGCGGCTGAGCGTCCACACGGTCCGCCAGCTCATCGGCTGGCGCGGTCCGATGCGCTGCTTCCACGCCGAGCGGATCGCACCGACGAGCTGAGGGCTCTCGCCGGGCCGGCGGAGCGCAGTGATCACCAACCAGTTGAGGATGTAGGCGGCACCGAGCGGCAACGGCAGCGAACGGTGGGCCAGCCAGACCCGGTTGCGCATGGTCTGGGCGATCGCACCGGCATGCCGGGTCGGCGCGGTCGCCGGGTGCTCGACGCCGTCCGCCCCGTCGTAGTGCAGCAGCCATCCGCGGTCGAGCAGCCGCCAGGCCAGGTCGGTTTCCTCCATCGCGTATCCGAACTGGTCCTCGAACCCGCCGGTCTCGATCAGCGCCGCCGACCTGATCACGCACGCTCCGCCGAGGAACGAGGTCACCGGACCGGAGCGCCCGGCACCGCGACGGCCGGGCCGCGGGATCCAGCGCTGCAGCGTCGCCCCGCTGGGATCGACGATGCGCAGCGCGATCACCCCGAGCTGCGGGCGTTCGGCGAACATCCGGTGGGCGCGCCCGAGGGCGCCGTCGTGGACGTAGGTGGCGTCGTCGTCGAGGAACGCGACGAGCGGGGTCGTCGTGTTGCGGGCACCGAGGTTGCGGCCGGCCGGGATGCCGACGTTGCTCGGCGAGGCGACGACGCGGACGCCCCTCTCGTTCGGGAGCTGCGCCTGGACCACGTCGGGATCCACGCCGTTGGCGACGACGACGACGCCGGTCGAGACCCCGCGTTGACGCTGCGCCGACGTGACTGCGGCGGCCAGCTCGGCCGGACGGTCGCCCATGGTCAGGATCACGACCGCGATGTCGGCGGGCGAGGCACGAGCTCCACGACGAGGCATGGCCCCGCAACGTACAAGCGCGACCCCACGGATACCATCGCCGCCGTGGCCGGCGGCAGCACCGTTCTCGTCACCGGAGGCGCCGGTTACATCGGGTCGCACACGGTGCGCGCCCTCGGCGCGGCCGGCATGGACGTCGTGGTGCTCGACTCGCTCGAGTTCGGCCGGCGCGAGGCGGTCGTCGATGCGCCTCTGGTCGTCGGCGACGTCCACGACAGCGCGCTCGTCGAGCAGGTCTGTCGCGACCACGGTGTCGGCTCGGTGATCCACTTCGCCGCCTACAAGGCGGTCGGCGAGTCGATGGAGCAGCCCGGGCGGTACTGGCACAACAACGTCGACGGCACGGTCGCGCTGGTCGAGGCGGCGATGCGCGCCGGCGCGTCGGAGTTCGTGTTCTCCTCGACGTGCGCCGTCTACGGCACACCGGCCGAGGTGCCCGTCGCCGAGACGAGCCCGATCGCGCCCGAGAGCGTGTACGCCGAGACGAAGGCGATGGTCGAGCGGATCCTCGGCTGGTACGGCACGACGCACGGCCTGCGCTCGGTGTCACTACGCTATTTCAACGCCGCAGGGGCCAGCTTCGACGGCCGCATCGGCGAGGACTGGTCGATGTCGCTGAACCTCGTGCCACTCGTGATGCGGGCGCTGCTCGTGCCCGGCCCGGCCATCAAGGTGTTCGGGACGGACTATCCGACGCCGGACGGGACGTGCATCCGCGACTACATCCACGTCGAGGACCTCGCCGACGCCCACGTCAAGGCCGTGGCCCACCTGGCCGGCGGAGGCGACAACGTCCAGCTCAACGTCGGGACGGGCGTCGGTTCGTCGGTGTTCGAGGTCATCGCCGCCGCCGAGAAGGTGGCCGGGCGGGCGGTCCCGAAGGAGCTCACCGACCGGCGACCCGGTGATCCCGTCGCCACGTTCGCCGACCCGTCCACGGCCGAATCCGTGCTCGGCTGGCGGGCCGCGCACGGGCTGACCGAGATCGTCGAGACCGCGTACCGCTGGCACTCGTCGACGGTGTGACGACGACATCTGGGCGCGCCCAGTCCCGCGAGCGTTTCTGGGCGCGGTGAGGCCCGGAATCGGAACTGTTCGCACCCAGATCCGCCAGGTGTTGCGAGCCGGCGGGTCAGGCCGCGGTGGCGTTGCGGACGCGGTCGAGCCAACCCAAGAGCAGGGCGATCGCCCGTGGATCGTGGCGCAACCGGTGGCCGGCGCCGGCGACGACGCTGAGCTCGGCCTCGCCGTGCACGGCGGCGAGCTGGCGGGCATCGCTGACAGGCACGCTCTCGTCGTCGTCACCGTGCATGACCAGCAGCGGGCGGGGTGAGAACCGCCGCGCCGCGTCGATCGGTCGGAACCGTCGGAACGCTCGGGCCCACTCCTCGGTCGAGGTCGGGAACCCGGGCGAGCGGATGGCGCCGATCTCCCTGGCGTGCTCGAGGAACCGGCGGGGGTGTTCGGCCCAGTCGTCGAAGTCGGCTCGCGGGCCGAGGAGTGCGGCGGCGTCGACGCGCGGATCGTCGGCGCCGACGCAGATGGCGATCGACCCGCCAGTGTTCGTCCCGATCAGCACGACACCGGTCGGGTCGGTGCGCTGCATGAGGACGTCGATCGCCCGGCGCAGGTCGTCGACCCAGCCCTGCAGGGAGAAGTCGCCGCCGCTCGAACCCGTGCCCCGGAAGTTGAACGTCATGGCCGCGTACCCGATGTCGTGGGCGATGCGGTCGGCGAGCTGGGGAAACGTGCCGGCCGAACGGCGGGCGTCGAGCGGTCCGATCGGGAACCCGTGGCACAGCACCACGCCGGGGCGCGGCTCGGGCGGCCCCGTGGGCACGGCGAGGTGGCAGGCGAGCGTGAACCCGCCGGACGTGAACGTCTCGTGCACGGGCGAGAGGTCAAACCGTCACGAGCGGGGCCGGAGGGGACGTCGACGGTGACCGGGGCGGGCCAAGGTGTAGCCACGGTTGCGGGCCTCGGCCAGCGTGTCCGGGCCGAAGCAGGTCCCCGTGCCGAGGGCGACGAACTCTTCGACGGTCGCCGCCTCGTCCCACTCGTCCAGGTCGTACACGAGCTGGGTGCGCTTGTCGCCGACGAAGCGGTGGTGCTCGAAGCGCGACGGACGCTGCATGAGCGGCACGGTAGCGCAGCGTTCGCAAGGGGCTCCGGGCGCGGACAGAGGGGTCACCCGGGGGCGACCCCTCCGTCACGGACGACCGGCCGATGCGGCTCGGTCAAGGCTGATTGGAACCGACGAGATCCTCGATGCCGGTGGGACCACGGTCCGGCGGCTCGGCGGCGGAGGTTGGCGGTATTCGCCAGGCGGTCCAGCCCAGGGCGGCCTAGCGGCCAACCACCTCCAGGGTCCCGAAACGACTGTCATGCATTGTGGTGGACCACCTCCTTCCTCTGGTCCCGCCAGTCAAGCACACGCGCGGACGGCGGGCCACC
>JACCUL010000448.1 GCA_013811855.1 Acidimicrobiia bacterium | reverse complement strand
GCCCGGCACCCCGGCGCGGGCGCCGGCGAACACGCCGACCTCCCGCAGCGGCCCCTGCACGCCGGGCGGGAGGTCGGCGACGATCTCGACGACGCCGAGCAGTGGTCGGAACACGACTTCGCGGCCGGCCCGCAGGCGGACGCGGGCGACCTCCGTCGTCAGGGCCCGCCGCCCCCGGTCGTCCGGCGGCGCGGTGGCGTCCCACTCCTCGAGCCCGGACCCGACGGCCAGCCAGGCCAGCGGCCCGGCGCCCGGCGCCTCGCACAGCAGCGCCCCGACGGCGTCGGCGAACCCGAAGAGGACGGTCACCGGTGCGCCGTACCAGTGATGCGAGCGACGAGGCGCCAGCCGAGGAGCGGTGAGAAACGGCCTGCGTGGCCGGGGAACGCAATGACGGTCACTACACGCCCCGGCGCGGCAGCCCGAACAGCTGGCGGTGGCTCTGCGTCAACCCTGCCGTCAGCTGGGCCGACGTCTGGGTCAGCTGGAAGCGGGCCTCGGCGGCCCGCGCGCCGTCGAACTCGGGGATCGTCGGGTCGTCGCGGAACAGCGCCACCTGGCTGTCGATCGCCCGGTTGGCAGCGGCACCGATCGCCGCCGTGGCCTCCTGGGCGATGACCTGGGCGATCGCCCCACTACCGTGCAACTCCTCGTCGTCGAGCTCGGGGTTGTCGAACAGCGTCGACTTCAGGGCCACGTTCGTCGTGTCGGCCACGGCCTGGTACACGAGCGGCAGCTCGCGGCGGGCGACGGTGTCGACATCGAGGCTCTGGGTCTGCTCGCTGAGGTTGCGCCGCAATGCGTCGGCGATGCGCGCCTCGACCTGCACGCTGACCTGCACGTCGCGCAGCTTCGTCAGCACCCAGTCGCGCACCCACTGGCCGAACGTGACCTGCACGCTGCCCGTCGCTCGCACGACCGAGCCACCACTCTCGGTGGCGTCGACCTTCACCGTCGCCGTGCGGGCGTACGTCGGCGGCGAGTTGCCGAACACCAGCGGCACATCGGTGGCCAACTCGATCAGATCCGACGGCGGGGTGTACCGCGACATCACGGCGAGCTCGGCGGGTTCCAGCGCGATGCTCTCGAACTGGATCGTCTGGCGGTCGGTGGAGCGGGCCAGATCGACCTTCCGGGTGACGTTGCGCAGCACGCCCAGATCGCCCGGGCGCAACGGCACCTCGGGGTACGAGCCGGTCAGCATGATCGTCGCCGTGCCGTCCTGGCCCGTCGACGACGTCGTCGTCGACAGCACGCCCCAACTCGACGAGACGGCCAACCGGGCGCCGCGCACCGGCACCCCGTTGCGCTGGCGCAGCGTCACCGTCAGCGTCGTGGTGCCGAGCATGTCGAGGGACGCCGGCGACGCGGTGACGCTCATCTCCCACGTCTCCCACGACTCGATCGTCTCCTGCACCTGCTCGAGCCGGTCGTCGAGAGCGTCGATCCGGTCGCCGAGGGCGAGCAGGCGGTCCATCGTCGTCGCCAGGTTGAGGTCGGTGCGCCGGGCGTCGCGGATGTCGGCGGCCGGGATGCGCCGGACGCCCGGCCGACGGGTGATCCGGGCGAGCAGCATGGCGTCACCGTCGTGCGGGTCGCCCTCCACGACGGCGACGACCTCCCACTCCAAGCGGTCGCGGACGCACGTCTCGATGTTGACGTCCTGGCGGTTGAGCAGGTCGGCGTCCACGGTGCCATCGATGCGTTGCTGGCTGACGACGAGCCACAGCTCGACGACGTCGGTGGCCCGGCCGGCGCGGGCACCCGGCACCGTGACGCGCTCACCCTGCTCGGAGAACAGGACGTCGCCGGGGTTGGCGACGTCGAAGCCGGCGACGAGCGCCCGGCCCCGACCGATCACCACGTCGTCATCGGCTTCGGCGGCGCCGACCGTCCACCCGTCGGCGTCGGGCGCACCCGTGCCGATGTAAGAGCGGCGCAACGTGCGCTCGTAGTGCCGGCGGATGTCCTCGAGCTCGTTCCAGTCCCGGTCGAGCAGTGGCACGCCCTGCTGCAGGCGGATGCCGATGTACTGCTTGTCCGGGTCGAACGTGTCGATGCCGTCGTTGGAGAAGTTCCCGACCATCTCGCTCACCCCTCGCTGCTGTCGTCGGTCGTCGTCACGGGGACGGCGATGGTCTCGTCGCTGCGCTCGTCCTCGCCGTCCACGATCAGCACGGTCTGGACGCTGAACGGCATGAACAGGCGCTGGTTGTCGAGCAGGCGGGCGCGCTTGGCGCGCATCGACCGGGCGTCGTCGGCAGGGTCCGGCGTGACGAACACGCCGACCTTGTTCAGTGCGTAGCGGCCGCCGGGTGCCGTGTCGTAGGTGTAGTCGCCGCCGTCGTCCGGCCCGCCGAGGCCGGCGAGGAGCGCGGTGTCAGCGGTGTCGACCGTGCGGCTGCCCCGATCACGCGGGTCGTCCGGGTTGCCGAGGTCGTTCGTGAACATCACGTTCGGCCAGAACTCCTTGATCGCCGGATCCCACCCGGTGAGCCGACGGACCCAGAGCTTGCAGCCGGGCAACGTCCCGGTGATGCGGTAGAGGTTTGCGGCGTGGCGCACCTCGTGGCGCTGCTCGGGGATGGCCCGGTCGACGGCGAGGTCCCATCCGACCCACTGGGCCAGGCGGGGCAGCACGCGGGCGTCGGTCGTCTCGACGTCGCGCAGCGTGGCGAGGCCCTCGGCCCGGCTGCGCAGGTGGTCGGCGGCGCAGCCGAAGAGATCGACGAACCGGCGCAACTGGCCCTTGCCGCCGTTCGCCTCGGGGATGGCGCCCGGCGGGGGTGGCGGCCCGACCTGGGTGTCGTGGCGGGTGAGGACCCCGGGCAACGAGTCGTACATCCACACGCCGGTGCCGTGGCGGGCCGTTGGGGTGGCGACGGCGCGGCTGGGGCGCGGCGGCACGTCGTCGCCGGGCAGCGGCGCCAGGGCGCGGCGCTCGTAGTAGCACGTCCGTCCAGCCGGCAGGCCGTGGGGGGTGCCGCCGAGGTCGACGACGCGGTACTCGAGGCGCACGGCTCGACCGTTCTCGTCGCGCTCCACGGTCTCGGTCCAGCGGAGGACCTCGCCGACGGGCGCACCACCGTTCTGGCTCCCTGTGACCGTGTGCACCGTGGCGGCGACCCGCGGCGGGAGGTGCGCGGCCGCCACGTCGAACGTGTCGGTCACGAGATCGCCGGCACCATCGCCGGCCCCGGCGGCCGTGCTCCAGACGAGTGCCGGGTCGGGCTCGCCGTCCGTGACGGTCGGGAACACGAAGTCGTGGTGCTTGCGGCGGATCTCCACGTCCGGCACGTCGGCCAGCCGCTCCCCGGCCGCGGCGTCGAGCTCGACCGCCCACGTCACGACGACCCGTCCGCCGATCAGGTCGGCCTCGGCGTGCAGCGGTCCGAACTTCATCGCTCGCCCTTGGCTTCGCCGGCCTCGACGACGACGACCTCCCCTTCGACGGGGATCTCGTACTCGCCGATCTCGATCCGCCCGTACGTCGGTACGGCCCCGGCGACGACCTCGTCGACAGTGCGGGTGAAGTTCCCGAGCCCGGCCCGGTCGAGGTGGCGGCGGACGAGCAGCGGGGCCGGGCGCTGGTCGGCGCGGCGGAACTCGGTCACCGTCGCCGCGGCCACTCCGGCCAGCGCTTCGACGGCCTCGTACACCTTCGACAGGTAAAGCGGCCGGCCGAAGTCGACGTTGCGGTAGGCGACGAGCTGGCGCACCGCGTCGCGCGTCGCGGCGAGGACCGCCACCGGGTCACGGTGGTGCTCGATCCAGACCTGGACGGTGATGTCGATCGCCACTGCCGTCGGGTCCTGGATGCGCACCGACGTCCCGACCATCCGGCGGTTCTCGAAGAAGGCGACGAGGCGCTGGCGCGTCTGCGGGCTGGCCGGGCTGAACACGTCGCCCTCGGCGCCGACGTACAGGTCGATGCGGTTCCAGCCCGAGCTGCGGGCCCTGACCTTGGCCACCCCGCCGGCCTGGCGGGCGAGCGTGACGAAGTCGCTCAGCGTGACGGCACGGTCACCGGAGCGGAACGCCAGCGGGCCGAAGCGGCGGGCGTGCTCGACGGACTCGGCGTCGGCGCCACCCGTCGCCGGGCGGGGGTTGGCGGCGCGGGCCACGCCGGCGAGCTTGGGCTTCATCTCGGCGATCGCCCAAGGCGCCACGTTGCCGGCGCCGCCGCCACCGGCCTGATAGGTGGCGGTCACGCGCGAGCCCCGGCGGGGCACGGCGCCGTAGACACCGTCGCCGAACACGACGACGGCACCGGGCGGATCCTTGGCGTCGAAGCGGAGCATGAAGTCGTGATCGTCGAGGCCGGACGACACCGCCTCGAGGTCGTCGCCGACGTGGTACAGCAGGTTGTCGCGCCGGTTCCACCCTTCGGCATCGGCCCCGGACCCGAGCCGCACCTCGACCGACGACGCGATGACCGGCGCGAAAGCCAGCGCGAACGACTGGCTCGGCTCGCCGGTCGTGGCGCCGAGCACCTCGGCGGGGATGACGCGGCACTGCGTGACCGGCAGCCCGTCGAAGCGCCGCTTGCCGTCGTCGACGGGCAGGGTCGAGCGGTCGATCGCCAGGTCCGGCCCGGTGTACGTGAACGGCAGGGCGGGCGCGCCCGTCGCCGCGTCGGGCTTGGTCTCGAACGTCGTGCCCGTCGGGATCGTCAGCATCGGTTCGGTCGTCGGCTCGTCGAGCCACAGGCTCAGCTCGGCGGTGGCGGCGACGGGTGGCCGCAGCTCGTAGCCGATGAGGCGGAGCAGGTCCTGCACCGTGGCGCGCTCGACCGCGGTGGCGAGGAACTGCTCGCTGGCCAAGCGATCCTGGTGGTACGAGATGACGTCACCGAGGTAAGCGAACAGGTCGACGAGGAGCACGCCGATGTCGGCCGGTGAGCGGTCGGTCCACTCCGGCAGGCGCAGCGTGGCGAGCTCGAACAAGGCGCGACGGAACGACGCGAAGTCCTTGTCCGTGTAGTCGATGGCCGGCGGCGCGGCGGCCCTGACGGCAGCAAGCTCCGATGCCGTGCTCAGGGAACTCACAGCCTCACTCCGATCTCGCCGACGGTTCCGTCGAGGAGGTGGCGGTAGCGGACGTCGACGCGCACCTCGCCGTCGACGGTTCGAGGTGCCGCCACGGCCTCAGTGACGAGGACCCGCGGTTCCCAGCGGAGGAAGGCGACGGCGACCTCGTCGGCGATGATGGCCCGCAGGACGTCGTCGTCGCTCTCCTGCACGAACGACCGCAGGCGGGTGCCGAACTCGCGGTTGAGCGGCCGCTCGCCGACGCGGGTGCCGAGCAGGACGCGGATGTCCTCGCGCACCTTGGTCGTGCCGATCGACGTCGCCACCCGCCCGGTGAGCGCGTCGATGGCGAACGGGAACGCCACGCCGCTCACGGCGTCGAATTGATCAGACATGTTCCACCCTCCCGAGGTCGTGGGCGCCGAGGGAAGCGCCAGCGACGAGGCGCAGTCGAGTGAGCGAGTTTCGAGCGAGCGAGACCATTGTTACGTCACCCTCCCCGCGCCGACCTGGGGGAGCTGCTGCTGGGCCAAAGCGGTCGTCACGCCGACGACGTCGCCGCTGCGCACGAAGCGGTCGACGGCCTTGGCCAGCTCGGCGGCGAAGTGGCGCTGCTGGTCCTCGAGCTTCTCGATGTCTTTGGCGGCAGCGAGGAAGACGAGGATCTCGTCGCGGAGCGTCTCGGGGCGAAGTGTCATCGGTCGATCTCCCTTCAATCGAGCGGGCAGGGCGGAAGCGCCGGCAGGGCCGGCAGGGACAGGTCGGGCAGCGCCGGCATCGGGATCGACGGCAACGGCACCGCCGGCAACGGCAACCTCAGGTCGGGCAACGTCGGCAGATCCGGCAACGCCGGCAACGCCGGTAACGCCAGGTCGGGCAGCGCCGGCACCGGGATCGACGGCAACGGCACCGCCGGCAACGGCAACTTCAGGTCGGGCAACGCCGGGAGATCCGGCGACGCCGGCAACGCCGGCAACGACAGATCCGGCAACGCCGGCACCGGGATCGACGGCAACGGCACCGCCGGCAACGGCAACTTCAGATCCGGGAACGAGCATCGCGAGCTCACCAGGAGACCTGCGTCTTCATGGTGTGGCCTGCGTCTTCACGGTCTGCGTCTCGAACGGCGGGGCCGGCAGGTATGGCGGCAGCGGCGTCGTCGACGCTCCGACGGCGGTGCCGTGAATGTGGGCGGCGTAGAACTTGGCGAACGCGTCGGTCAGCAGCTTGAACTGGGCACCGCTGCCGCCGAGCGAGATCGATCCACCGGACAGCACGATGTCCTTGCCGTTGACGATCACCTTGCCGGGGCTGCTGACCTTGACGTCGTCGCCGAGCACGACCAGCGCACCGCCGTGGTGGGCGACGGTGACGGCCTCGTCCGTCATCGTCACCATGTGGCCCTGCTTGCTGACGACGCTGACCTCGCCCTGGTCGACGTTGAGGAACACGTACGCGCCGTCCTTGGCGCCGACGAGCACGCTGCCGTTCTCGTCGATCGACACGAACGAGTCGGACTTGTGACGCAGGACGACCTTCTCCTCGCCGGCGGTGTCGTGGAAGCGGAGCATGTGTCCCGACGGGCTGTGCACGATGCGGCCATCCGGTGGGTCGAGTGCCGCCTCGGTGGGTGGCGTGCCGTCGGTGTACCAGCCGCCCGTCCACAGCGGGTGGGCCGGGTCGCCGGCCTCGAACTCGATCCACACCTTCGCGCCGACCGGCGGGACCCAGAAGTGCCCGGCCGGGAAGCACGCTTCGGCCTGGACCTCGAGGTTGTTCGGGAAGACCGCCGGAACCTGCACGCTGATGCGCCCGAGCTTCTTCGGGTCGGCGACGGCCGTCACCACGCCCCGGTACTTGCCGTAGAAGCGTCCGACGTGGCGTTGCAGGTCAGCGGGGTGGGTCATCGGTGCCGCCTCGCGCCGATGCGAGCGACGGAGCGCCTGCGGAGGAGCGGCCACCGACGGCCTGCGTGGCCGGGGAACGCAGTGAACGTCACCGGGTCACCGCGAACTTCGTCTCGTAGGTGGAGATGCGACCGTCGTCGGCGGGACCGCCAATCGACGAGTGGCCGGCGAACGAGTGGACGACGCAGGCCAGGTACCAGTCGCCGGCCGCCCACGGCGCGATGCCGTCGATCGTCACCGTCGCCTTGGCTCGGAGCACCGGCGAACCCGGGATGCGGCCCCAGCCCCGCAGGCCGAGCTTCGTCGTCGGATCGGGCACGACGACGTGGTCGAGCGCGTCGGGGTCGGCGGGCAGGCCGAGCACGCGCACCGGTTTCGGCGCCTCTGGCATCGCGGCTGACGCCTCGTCGATGCCGAGCTCGTAGACCGCGCCGAGCCCGTCGCTCTGGCGGTTGATGGCGTCGACGCGGTCGGGCGTCGCGGTCAGCGGCGACTCCGGCGCCGGCTCGGCACCCGTCGCGTCCTTGACCTCGCCGGTGTCGGGATCGACGGTCGTGGCCAGCACCTGGCCGGCGGCCTGGGCGCCGACGCGCTGGTAGCGGAACTGCGCCAGCACGCTGCTGGAGCGCCCGTGCGGCAGCGCGCCGAGCGGCTCGGCCGCGAGCAACCGGGCCGCGCTGACGAAGTACAGCTGGTCGGTGCCGTCGTTGCGCTCGACGAACGCCCGCGCCCCGAAGCGGGCCGCCAGGTGCTGGAGGAACTCGAGGTCGGTGCGCCCGTGCTGGCGCAGGGGCCGGCGCTCCGTGAACGTCGGATCGGGGTCGAGCTCGACCTGGCCGACGGGGACCGGGTGCCTCCCGGCGATCTTCTTGACGATCGCCGACAGCGCGCCGACGTGGTCCTCGGTGGTCGCCTCCTGGTGGAGGAGCCACGACCTGTCGTAGGCGACGACCGTCGTCAGCTGGCGGCCGTCGGCGCCGGTCTCGCTCGACGACGCCCGCACGACGCCCGAGAACACGATCGTCGTCTCCTCGCCCCACCCCATCTCGACGTCGACCTCGTGGCCCGGCAGCACGAAGCTGGCGGCGACGCCGGACGGGTCGGAGAGCACGATCGTGGCCACGTCGGTGAGGCGATCGTGGTCCTCGACCTCGACGGACACGACCGCCGAGGTCAGGCCGCGCTGGCGCCAGCGCACCCGGGCGACCGGCGTGTCGTCAGTCACGGGCACGGGTCAGAACCTCCGGCTCCGCTCGACGGCGGGGCGGCCGGTCGGGACGTCGAGCACCAAACCGGGGCGCAGGTCGAGCGGGAACAGGCGCGGGTTGGCGTCGGCGATCAGCCACCACGCCTCGCTGGCGCCCAGCTCGCGCCGGGCGATCGACTCGATGGTCTCGCCGGCGACGACGACGTGGCGGCGCGGCTCGATCGGCGGCGCCGGCGTCCGGCGGGCGGCGAGAC
>JACCUL010000438.1 GCA_013811855.1 Acidimicrobiia bacterium | reverse complement strand
CGGTCACCCCGTTCGTGCTGGGCCGCATCGCCGACGCCACCGCCGGCCGCAGCGTCCCGGCGAACCTGGCACTGGCCGAACACAACGCCGCCGTCGCCGCCGAGGTCGCCGTCGCCATCGCCAGCGGCTGACCGCAGCCGAGCCGATCTGTGAGCTGTCGCAGCAGGTTTCCGCGGTCTCGGCTCACACTTCCGCCACGTCAGCCGAGGCGCCTGCCGACCTTGTCGAGGAACGCCGTGCGTTGCTCGGCCGATGACGTGTCGAGGCCGTACATCGCCAGCCACGTGGTCCGCGCCAACGGGTGGCAGACGGTCCGCAGCGTGCGCGAGACCGTCCGCTTGCCAGCCTCGCCCTGCAGCGAGTTGACGAGCTTCGAGGCGCCGTGGGTGGTGACGGCGACGATGCGCCGCACGTTGCGCAGGCGGCCGCGCAACCGGTTCTCGCCCTCCGGCAGATCCCACGCGACGCCACGCACCCAGACTCGGTCGATCCAGCCCTTGAGCATCGCCGGCTGGCCGCTCCACCACGTCGGGTAGACGAGCACCAGCCGCTCACACCACGCCAGGTCGGCGGTGTGGTCGGCCACGACAGGGTCGCTGCCGGCCTCGAGGTGCCGGGCCCGTTCCGCGGCGCTGAACACCGGGTCGAAGCCGTCGGCGTAGAGATCGGTGACGCGTACCTCGTGGCCGGCCCCGGCGATCGCCTCGACGGCGCGGTCGCGCAGCGCGGCGACGAACGACTCAGGGTCCGGGTGGCAGTACACGAGCAGTGTCCTCACGAAGATTTCGCCTTCTCGTGGACGCGGTCGAGGTGGGCCATGGTGTGCTCGACGCGGTCGATGAACGCCGATCGCTCGGCGTCACCGGCGGTGTCGATCGAATACAGGCCGAGCCACGTCGTCGGCGTGCGCCAGCGACCACTCATCCGGAATGATCGCGTCAGGGTCCGCCGGCCGCCGTCGGTGAGGAGCTTGACGTACGTCCACGGTGACCCGTACGTGCTGATGCCGACGATGCGCTTCACGTGGGTCAACGCCGGACGCACCTTGCCGGAGTCGTCGAAGCGGATGGCGACACCCGGCACGAGAACGCGCTCGAGCCAGCCCTTCATGATCGCCGGCAGGCCGCTCCACCACGTCGGGTACACGAACACGAACATCTCGGCGGCCTTGACGAGCGCGGCGTGCTCCACCGTCATCGGGTCGAGGAGCGGCTCGGCGGACCGGTAGGCCCGCCGCTCCTCGAGTGACATGGCGGGTGTGAAGCCGATGGCGTACAGGTCGAGGACGGTGACGTCGTGTCCGGCCCGCCGGATGCCCTTGACGGCGGCGTCGAGCACGGCGTGGGTGTAGCTGTCACCGTCGGGGTGGGCGCAGATCACGAGCGCCTGCATCGGGTGGAACGTAATCGGTGGCAGGCCCTCAACCCAGCTTGTCGAGCAGCCGCTGGCGGACCCGGGGCCACTCGTCGACGACGAGCGAGAAGAGCGCGGTCTGCCGTGGTCGGCCGGTCTCGCCGTCGACCGTCGACAGCCGGTGGTTGCGCACGATGCCCTCGAATTGCGCCCCGATGCGCTCGATGGCGGAGCGACTGCGCTCGTTGCGGGCGTCGGTGCACAGCGCCACCCGCCACACGCCCCACGTGTCGAACGCGTGGGCGAGGAGGAGCAGCTTGGCCTCGGTGTTCACGGGGGAGCGTTGCGCGTCGGCGGCCAGCCAGGTCCCGCCGATCTCCACCTCGTCCGGATCGGTTCGGCCCCGCCACCAGCGCAGCTCGAGGAACCTCGTGCAGCCCACGACGCGATCGTCGGCGACTCGTCGCTGCACGAACGGCACCGCCTCCCGCCGTTCCCGCTGGGCGACGAACCGCTCGACGTAGGCGGCCATCTGGGCCCTGGTCGCCGGGACTTCCGTGAACCCGTACGTGTCGCGATCGCCACTCGCCGCCTCGACGAGCTCGTCGACGTACCGGACGTCGAGCGGCACCAGCTCGACATGCCGGCCCCGCAACGTCGGTCGATCGTCGAACGGGGCGGGCACCCGCCGAACGTACCCCGGGTCGTCGATCGTGGCCCGCGCCGGGTACGACAGGGGGATGACCGGGTTCCTCGCCGACGACATCCTCCCTGCGGCGCCAGAGGGCCTCACGACCCTGCACGACCGCGAGTATCGCGTCCGCTCGTACCGCGCCGGCGAGCACGAGATGGTGATCCACGGCGCTGTCCGGGACCAGAAGCCGCCCGGCCAGTACACCCCGGACGACCCCGATCCGCTGACGATCCACCACATGCAGGTCGAGCTTCGGGTGTCGTTCCCGGCGCTCGAGATCACGGCGGCCGAGGTGCTGTTCGACACCCACCCGCACACCGCCTGCCCGGCGGTCGCCGACCGCTACGGGGAGCTGGTCGGGCTGTCCATCGCCAGGGGGTTCATCAACCGGGTGCGCGAGCTGTTCGGCGGGCCGCGAGGGTGTACGCACGTCACCGCGTTGCTCCTGGCGATGGCGCCGGTCGCCGTGCAATCGACGTGGTCGATGCGCACCACGGCGTCACGGCCGACGGGGCCGGCGGGCCAACCGCCGATGCAGTCCGCGGTCGAGCGGGAGCGGATGTGGACCGGCAACGTCGGCACCTGCCACGTGTGGGCGGACGATGGTGAGCACGTAGCGGCGCTCCGGGCGTGAGCCGGTCGAGGCGCCGCTGCCGACGGTCCGGCGGCTCCGCCAGCTCGGGCTCGACCCCGACGAGGTGCTGCGCTGGGAATGAGTGAGCGAGTCTTGAGCGAGCGAATCAGCGTCATCGTCTTCCGGTCACTGGTGCCCGCTGATGATCGGAGGAGTCAGCCCGTCGCAGCGTGGGTGGCCGACACGGACGCATGTCAGCCCGCCGGTTCGAGCTCGATCAGGGAGATGCCGGGCATGGGGAGCTCGAACGTGAGGTCGAGCCGGCGATCCTCGAGACGCACGGGCGCAGGGGGCTCGAGGTCGACGAGATGGTCCTCTTCGCGCAGCGTGCTCCATCCGGTTTCGTCGGGCCAGGCCCGTCCGGCCGAGATGCGCGCCCAGCTGAGGTTGAGGTTGGAGTGCTGCTCGTCGAGGCGGCGGTGACGGACGTGGTAGTTGGGGGCGGGCAGGTCGGACACGGTGACGTGGATGTGTCGATCGAGCAGCGGACCAAGCGGAGCACCGCCGGCCTTGGTGACGTCGACGGTTCCGTTCCACACGACGAGCGCCAGCCCGCCGTCGTGGTCGCGGGTGGCGACGGCGTTGACCATGTCGCCGGCGCCATCGCCCTCGACGACGGCCGCTAGCCGCATCGGGCGCAGCTGCTCGAGCATCCACAGCGCCCACCAGCGCGGCTTGCGGAGGTTGCCGATCCCGAGCAGCCCGAAGCCTCCGTGGAGGAGCGAGGACGGGCGACCGAGCTCCTCGAAGTGGTCCGACACCGTCCAGTAGGCCAACGCGTCGATGCGTCCCATGGCGCTGACCATCCCACGCGCCAGGTAAGCGGCGCTCCACACGGAGTCGTGGGCGCGGTTGAAGTGCGTCGCGTGGGCGCCCCACTCCGTCCACCACAGCGCGAGGCCGGGACGACCGTACCGGGTGGCGATCGGACGGAGGTCGAGCGGCGCGTTGCCGTACGTGTGGGTGGAGAGGAAGTCGATCGGGGTGCCCGACCGGCCCACGTGGTCGAGGAGGTCGTCGATCCAGCCGACCGCGGCGGAGGCGGGCCCGCCGACGAGGAGGCCCGGGTCGACGGACTTCACGGCCCGAGCGCTGACGTCGTAGAGCTGGAAGTACTCCTCGCGCGTGCCGGACCAGAAGCTCTCCAGGTTCGCTTCGTTCCAGATCTCGAAGCCCCACCCGCGGACCTCGTCGCGGCCGTAGCGGTCGACGAGGTGGGCGGTGAGATCGGTGACCAGGGCGTGCCAGCGGCCCCAGTCCTTGGGCGGCGAGATGATCCCGCGGTACTCGAACACCGTGGCGTCGGGATCGCGAGCGAGCTGGCGAGGCATGAAGCCGACCTCGACGACGGGCCGCAGGCCGATCGCCACGACCCTGTCGTAGATCCGATCGATGCCGGTGAAGTCGTGCACGGGATGACCGTCGACCTCACGGTAGACGCCGAGGTCGTCATGAAGGATCGCGTGCGCCCGGACGGCCCGGACGCCGAGCTCGTCGTGCGCCATTCGCAGCGCCTCGGCGAACTCGTCGCCGATGGGGCGGCCGCCGGGGCCGATCCCGTGGTCGAGTTGGGAGAGCCGTTCGGACCCGATCATCGCCCGCCATGGCCGGTCGAGCGGACCGACGACGTCATCCGCGGCGACGGCGATGCGACACGTGGCGTCACCGCCCGTCGCGGGCGTCGCCTCGATCGGTGCGCTCACGGCTTGGCCGCGATCGTCGACGGCGCCCACCGCGGCCACGGTGTACCACGCCCGTCGGCCCGGCTCTCCGGTGGTGTCGGTCAGCGGCGGATGGGGCACCGGGCGCACCCACGGCTCGCCGATCTCGAGTGGCTCGTAGACGCCGTCGGGCGCGTCGGCGCGCCGTACGAGGTACCCGGCCGCGCCCTCGACCAGCTCCCAGTCGAGCGTGACCTGGCCCCGGCCGGCCCGCGCCGCGAGATCACGGGGCGGTTCCAGC
>JACCUL010000437.1 GCA_013811855.1 Acidimicrobiia bacterium | reverse complement strand
TCGCGGTGGCCAGCCCGCCGCCCGCCGTTGCCGCTAAGACCTGCCGCCGCGTCAGCACGGCGCCATCATCCCGCGCCGACCGCGCCGACCATGGTCAGCGATCGCACGCGTACCATCGGCAGTCGTGATTTCGACGCCGGCCGGACCGCTGGAGCGCTTCGACCACCGGCCCAGGTCCCGTTTGGCGACCCTCCCGACACCGCTGGAACGGGGCCCCGGACTCCCCGGCGGCGCCCGCCTGTGGGTCAAGCGCGACGACCTGACCGGGCTCGGAGCGGGCGGCAACAAGGCCCGCAAGCTGGAGTTCCTCTGCGGTGAGGCGTTGCGCGACGGTGCCCGCTCGCTGGTCACCGTCGGCGCCGGCCAGTCCAACCACTGCCGCATGACGGCGGCCGCCGGCGCCGTGCTCGGACTGGAGGTCCACCTCGTCCTCTCTGGTGACCGGCCGGCGGTGGCGACGGGCAACCAGCTCCTCTCCGCACTGTTCGGCGCCCAGCTCCACTACGTCGGGTGCCCGCCACACCACTGGGGGGAGCTGGCGATCGCCGGGGAGCTGCTCACCGACGAGCTCGCCGCAGCGGGCGCCGCACCGCATTCGATCCCGATCGGCGGCAGCACCGCCGTCGGCGCGCTCGGGTACGCCGCGGCGTACGTGGAGCTCGTCGAGCAGTGCGCCGTCGCCGGCATCCGGCCGCGCGCCGTCGTTCACACGTCCTCGAGCGGCGGGACGCACGCCGGACTCGTCGCCGGGCGGGCCGTGCTCCGGGCGACCGGCGCCGACGACCTCCCCGACGTGATCGCCATCGGCGTGGCCAAGGGTGTCAACGCCGGCCTGCCGGACGTCGCCGAGCTCGCCGCCGAGACGCTCGACCTGCTCGACGCCGATCCGGACTCGGTCACCGCCGCCGACGTCGAGATCGACCCCCGCTGGATCGGCGACGACTACGGCGTGCCGACGGCGGCCGGCGACGAGGCGATCCGCTGGGCCGCCGTGCACGGCGGTTGGGTGCTCGACCGCACCTACAGCGGCAAGGGCATGGCCGGTCTGCTCGGCAACGCCGTCGCCGGGCGGTGGCGGTCGGGCGAGGACGTGGTCTTCCTGCACACCGGCGGTCTGCCCACCGTGTTCGCACCGGGCGGCGCGCCGTCCGGTCCGTCGAGCCGGCGGCAGTAGCGTTCGCCGCCATGGGTGCGATGAGTGATGACGATGTCTGAGATCCTCGACGTCGACCTGCTGGACTTCGAGCAGGGCAGCTCGCAGCAGCGCCGAGCGGTCGTCGACGGCGTCCGCCGGAGCCTGGAGACGGGCTTCGTGCTGACCCGCCACGACCTCTCCGAGGACCTGCTCGACGAGGCGTACGGGATGCTCGAGGCGTTCTTCAACTCGCCCCTCGAGGACAAGCAGCGGTGGGTCCGGCCGGGGGCCAACGGCCAGACCGGATACACGGGCGTGCTCGTCGAGACCGCCGCCTCGAGCGATCGGCCGGACTGGAAGGAGATGCTCAACTGGTCGACCCCGATCCCGGCGGGCCACCCGCTGCAGCGCTCGTTCCCGCAGGCCTACCCGGACCAGGTGATCCCCGAGGACACCGTCCCGGGCATCACGAAGGTGCTGTATGAGTTCCACGACACGATCGCCGAGCTGCAGCGGCGGTTCCTGCGGGTCATCGCCGAGGGCATCGGGTGTCACGAGTCGTTCTTCGACGACATGGTCCGTGACGGACCGACCCTGACCCGCGCCATCCGCTACCCACCGATGACCGAGGCCCCGGGCGACTGGGAGAACGGTGGGAGCGGCACCGGCCACGTGTGGGCCGCCGAGCACGGCGACATCAACCTCATCACGGCGCTGCCCCGGTCGACCGCGCCGGGGCTGCAGGTCCTCGTCGACGACGAGTGGGTCGATGCCGTGGCGCCCGACGGTCAGGTCATCATCAACACCGGGATCATGCTCGAACGGCTGACCAACGGGCAGATCCCGATCGGCTGGCACCGCGTCGTCGCCGATCCGTCGCACGCCGGCGAGCGCTACAGCGTCGTGCAGTTCTGCCACCCGCGACCGTGGACCGTCCTGGCGCCGGTGCCCAGCTGTTGCACGCCCGAGCAGCCGCAGCGGTTCTCCGCCATCTCGGCCGCCAACGCCCTCGACGAGGTGCTGTACGAGATCAACCTCGTCGAGGACGCGAGACGGGTGTGAACCGCCGCGTCCGCACGGTCTGGAGCGACCTCAACGGGTTGGCCCACGGTCGCTACATCCCGTCGAGCAAGGCCGACGGGCACACGCACCACGCCGTCACGACGATGTGCATGAGCCCGCAGGGCGAGATCCTGCCGGTGACCGGCTACGCGTCCGACGTCGGGTTCCCCGACCTCACGGCCACGCCGCTGGCCGAGACCCGCCGCCCCGGGTGGGAGCCCGACACCGACGTGGCCGTGTGCGAGCTGACGTTCGGCGGCCGACCGTTAGCGCTGTGCCCCCGGGCCGCGCTCGTGCGTGCTGTCGAAGGGTGGCGGGCCATCGGGTTCGAGCCCCAGCTCGGCTTCGAGCTCGAGCTCTACCTGATGGAGCGCGACGAGGACACCGCGGGCGGATGGGTGCCGGCGGGCGGTGAGTCACACCGCGTGTACGGCGTCGGGCTCGGTGGCGACAACACGGGGATGGCGCTCGAGCTGTTCGACACCGTCGAGGAGATGGGCCTCGGGTTGGAGGGCGTGCTGTCGGAGTTCTCGCCCGGGCAGCTCGAGATCAACCTCGGCTACGGGCCGGCCCTTGAGGCCACCGACCGCGCCTTCCTCGCCCGCGAGATGTCCCGGGAGGTGGTCGACCGCCAGGGCTACCGGGCGACGTACATGGGCCGTCCGCACGCCTTGTCCGTGGGCTCCGGGCTGCACGTCAACCTGTCGATCGTCCCGGTCTCGGGCGGGGCCAACGCGTACCACGATCCCCACGCGCCGGACGAGCTGAGCACGATCGCCCGACACTCGATCGGCGGGCTCATCGCCCACCACGAGGCCGTCGCAGGGCTGACCGCGCCGCTGATCAACAGCTACAAGCGGCTGATGCCGGGTCTCATCGCCGGCTACTGGGCCAACTGGGGCCTCGACAACCGCTTCAGCACGTACCGCGTCCCGGCCGAGCGTGGTCCGGCGACGCGCATCGAGAACCGCATGCCGTGCGCCTCGGCCAGCCCGTACCTCGCCGCGGCGGCGACGCTGAACGCGGCGCTGCTCGGCGTCGTCGACGGGACCGACTGCGGGGCCCCGCAGATCGGCGACGCCGACGCCGAGCCCAACACCGACCGCCACACGCCCCACACCCTCGGCGAGGCCCTCGACGCCGTCGAGGCCGACACCGTGCTGACCGAGGCCATGGAGCCCGACCTCGTGCGGGCCTACCTGATGCTCCGGCGCCACGACCTCGAACGCTGGGCCGCCGCCGGCGAGAAGTGGGACCCCGAGACCATCACCGCCTGGGAGCTCGACAACTACCTGCCCTTCTACTGACGGCCCTCCTCGGTTTGTGTCACCGCACGGGCCCGGATCCGGCCACGGGCGGTGACACAAACGCCGCGGTGGCTGGGTGTCAGGTCAGGCTGGCGGCGCCGAAGGCGGAGTTGAAGCGGTCGCACCAGATGACGACGCTGGCGTAGCGCGTCAGGTCGGTGCCGGGCGGGATGACGTAGTTGGAGCTGCCGAGGTTGCCTTCCAGCCGGCCGAGGTTGACGTAGTCGTCGTCGAACTGGCCCTCGGGACCGTCGGGCGGGTTGGTCGACAGGTAGACGAACAGGTCGGGCCCGTTGCTCGTGTCCAGGTCCTGGAGGCGGACGTACTGGGTGCCCGCCGGGTCGACGAGCAACTGCACCAGTCCCGACGTTCCGTGGTCGATCGACTCGAACTCGCCGCCGGTGGGCAGGGCGGGCGGCGGTGGCGTCGGTGCCGGCGTCGGCGGAGCGGTCGGCGATGCCGATGGCGGCGGCGCGGTGGCGGGAGCCGACGTGGTC
>JACCUL010000391.1 GCA_013811855.1 Acidimicrobiia bacterium | reverse complement strand
ACGCGGTTCGGCGAGCCCGGCGCGGTCGGCGCGGCGGCGATGGCGGGGATCGCCGCCGGCGTGCTCGACGCCCCGTTCGCCGGCGCCCTGGAACCCGAGAGGAGCGCTTCATGAATGGTTCGACCCCGGTGCTCGAAGGTCGCGGGCTGGTCCGCACCTACGGCACGGTGCAGGCGTTGCAGGGCGCCGACTTCGCCGTCGAGGCCGGGACGGTGACCGCCCTGATCGGCGACAACGGCGCCGGCAAGTCGACGCTTGTCAAGGTGCTCTCGGGCGTCGAGCAACCCGACGACGGCATGATCCTGCTCGACGGCCAGCCGGTGGTGTTCCGCACGCCGATGGACGCGCACCGGCTCGGCATCGAGACCGTGTTCCAGGACCTCGCCCTCGCGCCGCACCTCGACGCCGCGGCCAACGCGTTCCTCGGGCGCGAGCTCCGGCGCTTCGGCGTCTTCAATGCCAGGCGAGCGATGCGCCGGTCGACGATCAAGTCCTTCGCCGACCTCGGCGTCACCACCGTGCAGGACGTGTCGGCGCCGGTGATGTCACTCTCGGGCGGGCAACGTCAGGCCGTGGCGATCGCCCGCTCGGCGATGTGGGCCAAGCGGGTGATCTTCCTCGATGAGCCCACCGCCGCGCTCGGTGTGGTGCAGACCCGCCGGGTGCTCGACCTGATCCGTCAGATCCGCGACAGAGGTCTCGGCGTGGTGCTGATCACGCACACGCTGCCGGACGTCCTCGACGTCGCCGACCGCGTCGAGGTGCTGCGCTTCGGCCGCCGCACGGCGACGTTCGACCGCGACGACGCGACGGTCGAGCTGCTCGTCTCGGCGATCACCGGCGTGTACTCTAACGTCGCCGTGGAGGCACCCACCGACGTCACCGAGATCGACATTGCCGGAGGCGGGTGATGACAGCGCCGACGAATCCCGATGCAGAACCCGTGCGAGCGAGCGAGCGCCAGCGAGCGAGCGGCCAAGCGCGGCCTGCGTGGCCGGGGAACGCAATGAACAGCGGGCACCACGACGGCGACGACTCGGCGGGCCAGCGCGGGCTGCTCAAGCGGCTCGGCTCGGTCACGGCGGTGTATACGGTCGCCGTCTTCGCCGCCGAGGTGCTGTTCTTCTCGATCAGGGCGTCCGACCGCTTCCTCACCACCAACAACCTGATCCTCACTGCGCAGAACGTCGCCGTGCTCACCGTCGTGGCCTGCGGCGCGACGTTTGTGCTCATCACCGCAGGCGTCGACCTGTCGGTCGGCTCGGTGGCGATCCTCGGTGAGGTGGTCGCCGCCAAGACGATCATCAACGCCGGCGGCAGCGGGTGGTTCGATGCTGCGCTCGGCATCGCCGCCGGGATCGGCGTCGGCGTGCTGGTCGGCGTGATCAACGGGGTCGGTATCGCCTACCTCAAGGTGCCGCCGCTGATCGTCACGCTCGGCACGATGCTGGCGGGGGTTTCGGCGGCGCAGATCATCACCGACGGGGTCAACGTGCCCAACCGCACGCTCAGCCGCATCGGCAACGGGCGCGTCGGCGGGATCCCCTACATCGTGCTCGTGGGACTCGGCGTCGTGGCCGTCGCCGGCGTCCTGCTGCACTTCACCGTGTTCGGGCGGCACACGTACGCGGTCGGCTCGAACGCCGACGCGGCGCGGCGGGTCGGCATCAACGTGCCCGGCCACCTCGTGAAGGTGTACGCGCTCGCCGGCGCGCTGTCCGGCTTCGGCGGCGTGCTGTCGCTGGCGCGCTTCAACACGACGTCGATCGGCGGCCACCAGTCCGACCCGCTCGAGGCGATCGCGGCGGCAGCCCTCGGGGGGACGAGCGTGTTCGGCGGCGTCGGTTCGATCGCCGGCACCGTCGTCGGCGTCTGGATCCCCGGCGTGCTGCGCAATGGGATCATCATCCTCGGCGTCCAGCCGTACTGGCAGGGGATCATCATCGGCCTCGTCCTGGTCGCCACCGTGTGGTTCGACCAGTACCGCCGGCGCGTCGCCGCCGGAACCGGCGGGCTCCGGCGCACGAGGTTCAGGTCGACCAGGACGGCCGACCGGCCCGCCCACCAACCCATCCACCCACCAACAACAACCAACCAAGAGGGGGAATCATGAGAAAGACACCCATACGCGGCGCCGCGTTCGTCGGCGTCGTCGGGCTGGCATCGCTGGCCATGTTCGGAGCAGGCGCGGGAGCGAGCACCGAACCACCGGGCACGGAACCCGAGGGCACCGAAGCAGAAGGCACCGAAGCAGAAGGCACCGAGACCGAGGGCACCGCAGCCGAGCTGACGTTCCCGGACGACCTCGACCTGAACCTCACGTTCGTCCAGGGCGTGATCGGCGACGAGTTCTACATCTCGATGGAGTGCGGCGTGCAGGACGCGGCAGAAGAGATCGGCGGCATCAGCCTCGACGTGCAGGGGCCGGACGCCTTCGACGCCACGCTGCAGAACCCGATCCTCGACTCGGTGATCGCCAGCGCACCCGACGCGATCCTCGTCGCTCCGAACGACGTCGAGGCATCGGCCGAGCCGCTGCAGCGCGCCCAGGACGAGGGGATCGAGGTGATCCTCGTCGACACGGTCGTCAACGACGAGTCGATCGGCGCGTCGCGGATCGCGTCCGACAACTTCGGCGGCGGCGTGGCCGCGGCCGACTCGCTCGCCGAGCTGATCGGCGGCGAGGGCACGGTCATGGTGGTCAACGTCAACCCGGGCATCTCCACCACCGACCTGCGCCAGCAGGGCTTCGAGGAGCAAATCGCGACGTACCCGGACATCGAGTACATCGGCACCGAGTTCAGCAACAACGAGCCGGCGCGTGCCGCCGAGATCGTGACCGCCACCCTCGCAGCGCACCCGGACCTCTCCGGCATCTTCGCCACCAACCTGTTCTCCGCGCAGGGCAGCGCCACCGGCCTGGTGCAGGCCGGGGTGCAGGGCGACGTGCAGATCGTCGGCTTCGACGCCGGGCCGGCGCAGGTGGAGCAGCTCGAGGCCGGCGACGTGCAGGCACTCGTCATGCAGAAGCCCTACGACATCGGTTACCAGGGCGTCCAGCAGGCGGTGCTCGCCGTGCTCGGCGAAGAGGTGACCCCGGAGATCCAGACCGGCTTCGTCGTCGCCACCGCCGACAACATGGACGACCCGGAGGTCAACCAGTGGTTCTACAAGGCGAACTGCGACGAGTGACCCGATAGTCCCATCCGAGTGATTGGTGCCATCCGAGTGCTACGTCCCGGGGAACCGGACACGTAGCACTCGGCCCGGCACGACGCGGGCGTCGGGCGCGACGATCGCGCCATGGATCCCGATCGACACGGTCCGCCGATACGCCGAGGCGTGGCAGGCGAACGACATCGCAGCCGTCTTCGATCTGTACCACGACGACTTCGTGCTGCACTCCGGTAAGCGGTTCGTCACTACAGTAC
>JACCUL010000380.1 GCA_013811855.1 Acidimicrobiia bacterium | reverse complement strand
CGCATCGCCGTCGACGCGACGACGGTCGACGTGGACGTCGTGGGGATGGCGGCCGACGCCGTGCTCCTCGACGTCGCCGGCGTGCGGACCACGTTTCTCGTCGCCCACGACGGCGATCAGCGCTTCGTCGACTGGCCCGACGGCCACGCCGCGTTCACCGTGCTCCCCCGTCACGCCGAGCCCGAGCGGGCCGGGCTGGCTGGGTCGCTCGCCGCGCCGATGCCGGGGACGGTGCGGCGGGTGCTCGTCGAAGCCGGGGCCAGTGTCGTGGCCGGCCAGGTGCTGGTCGTCGTCGAAGCCATGAAGATGGAGCACCAGGTCGTGGCGCCGGCGGCGGGAGGTGTCGAGTCGGTGCTCGTGACCGATGGCGAGCAGGTCGAGACCGGCCAGGCCCTGCTCGTGCTGACCGACGAGCCGTCGTGAACGAGCGCGGCGCCCGCCCGGTGCGCATCGCCAACTGCTCGGGGTTCTACGGCGACCGCCTGTCGGCGGCGCGGGAGATGGTCGACGGCGGCCCGATCGACGTGCTCACCGGCGACTGGCTGGCCGAGCTGACGATGCTGATCCTCTGGAAGGCCCGGTCGCGCAACGCCGACGCCGGGTTCGCCACGACGTTCCTGACCCAGATGGAGCAGGTCCTCGGGACGTGCGTCGAGCGGGGCATCAAGGTCGTCACCAACGCCGGTGGGCTCAACCCGGCCGGGTGCGCCGACGAGGTCCGGCGGCTCGCCGACCGCCTCGGGATCGGCGGGCGGGTCGCCCACGTCGAGGGTGACGACCTGATGGACCGCATCGACGGGCTGCGGCCGCACCTCGACCACCTGGACACCGGGGCGCCGCTGACCGGGACGCCGGTCAGCGCCAACGCCTACCTCGGCGGGTGGGGCATCGCCGCCGCCCTCGACGGGGGAGCCGACGTCGTGGTGTGCCCGCGCGTCACCGACGCCGCGCTGGTCGTCGGACCGGCGGCGTGGTGGTGGGGCTGGTCGTCGACGGACTGGGACCGTCTGGCCGGCGCGGTCGCCGCCGGCCACGTGATCGAGTGCGGCGCCCAGGCGACGGGCGGCAACTATTCGTTCTTCGGCGAGCTCGACCCGGACGGCCGCCCGTTCCCCGACCGCCCGCTCGGCTTCCCGTTGGCCGAAGTCGACGACGACGGGTCGGCGGTCATCACGAAGCACCCGGGCACGGGTGGCGCCGTCACAGTGGGCACGGTCACGGCCCAACTGCTCTACGAGATCGGCCCGCCGGCGTACGCCAACCCCGACGTCGTCGCCCGCTTCGACTCCCTGACGCTCACCGACGACGGCCCCGACCGCGTCCGCATCGCCGGCTGCCGCGGCGAGCCGGCGCCACCGACGGCCAAGGTCGCCGTCAACCTGGAGGGCGGCTACCGCAACCGGATGACGTTCGTCCTCACGGGTTTGAACCAGGAGGCGAAGGCCGACTGGTTGAATACCGAACTGCTGTTTGCGATCGACCGTTTCCGGCCGGTTGCAAACGACAGTTCGGTCTCCGTGACGACCCGGTTCGTGCCGGCGCCGAGTGACGGGGCCGACCAGGAGCGCTCCAGCGGGCTCTTGCACGTGATGGTCAGCTCGGAGGACGAGCGGCTGGTCGGGCGGGCCTTCTCGTCGGCCGCCGTCGAGCTGGCGCTGGCCAGCATCCCCGGCTTCTTCACGACGACGGCGCCGGGGCCGGCCCAGTCCTATGGCGTGTACTGGCCGGCGCTCGTCCCGGCTGACGAGATCGACCAGGTCGTCGTGGCCGACGACGGTACCTGCACCCGGATCCCGCCGGCCCCGACCGGCCCACCGCCCGATCCGCCGATCGCATCGCCGGCGGCCCCCGACACCGCCCCGCTCGTCATCGCGTCCGGCACCCCGCTCGGCGCCCACTTCGGGGCCCGCTCGGGCGACAAGGGCGGCAACGCCAACCTCGGGGTCTGGGCCCGAGAGCCCGCCGGCTACGCCTGGCTGGTCGAGCACCTCACGTCCGAGCGGCTCCGCGTTCTGCTGCCGGAGGCGGCCGACCTCGACGTCCGCCGGTACGAACTGGCCAACCTGCTGGCCGTCAACCTCGTGCTCGTCGGCTACCTCGGCGAGGGCGTGGCGTCCTCGACGGCCTTCGATCCCCAGGCCAAGGGACTTGGCGAGTACCTCCGATCCCGCCTGGTGTAGCGAACTGCTGTTTGGAACGGGCCGGAAGCGGTCGATCGCAAACAGCAGAACGCGTCGGCTACGGCACCAGGCGGTAGCCCAAGCCCCTCACGGTCAGCAGGAGGCGGGGTTCGTCGGGCTGGTCCTCGATCTTCAGGCGCAGGCGACGGACGTGGGCGTCGACGAGGCGGGAATCGCCGAGGTACTCGTACCCCCAGACCCGCTCCAGCAGCTGGTCCCGGGAGAGCACGGCGCCGACGTGGTCGGCGAACTCGCACAGCAGGCGGAACTCGGTCTTGGTCAGGCTCAGCTCGACGCCCCGCTTGCGCACGATGCCCAGCTCGCGACGCAGCTCGACGTCGCCGAAGCGGCTCGACGGCGGCGGGGCGACCTCGTGGAGCTGGACCCGCCGCAGCAGCGCCCGGATGCGCGCCGCCAGCTCCTTCGGCACGACGGGCTTGGTGATGTAGTCGTCGGCCCCCGCCTCCAGCCCCGCCACCAGGTCGTACGTGTCCGTCTGGGCGGTGATGATGATGATCGGCACGATGCTCCGGGCCCGCAGCCCGCGGCACACGTCGAAGCCTGACATGTCGGGCAGGCGGAGGTCGAGCAGCACCAGGTCGGCCTCCCGCTCGGCGAACGCGGCCATCCCCGAGACCCCGTCGGGCGCCTCGCGCACCTCGTAACCCTCGTCCTCCAGGGCCATCCGCATGGCCAGACGGATCTGGTCGTCGTCCTCGATGAACAGCAGGGAGTACACGGCCGGGCCATCCTGGCACGGGCTTCGAACGGGCGGGAACGGACGATGGAGCCCTCGTCCGCGGATGCCATTCCCGAATGTGTTGTTACACAAATCGCGCACTGCTGCGGCGGTTACGTCACAAGCCTGACCCAGAGTGGCAGTCGTTCACGCTGCCCCGGTGGGGTACCTTCCTCCCCCTGGTGCCTCACCGGCAGCGGCGGCGTCCTCTGGCGAGCGGTTCCTGCCACACTCGGGCCGTGACGCTCCGCCTGCGCACCAAGGTCACGCTGTTCTTCGGCCTGATCGCGCTCATCGCCAGCGTCTCGCTCACCGTCGTCACATACACCTTCGCCCGCTCCCAGCTCCTCGACCAGCGCCGCGAGGTGGCCCGCCAGCAGGCCGTCCTCAACGCCACGCGGGTCCGTGACCAGGTGCGCAACGCCGGGACCAGGGGGTTCGTCGACTTCTTCGAGCCCGGCAACATGCGCACCGAACGAGGCGGGTTCGCCGTCGTGCGCATCGGCGCCGGGCCGCCGTTCAGCACCGATCTCGGGCGCACCGACGAGGCCTTCCCGCTGCAGCTGCGCCAGGCCACGGCCGGCGGGATCTCGGCCGTGCAGGCCTTCGAGCTCGACGACGACCAGTACGTCGGGGTCGGCATCCACATCGCCGAGCCGGAGGTCGACTACTTCGAGGCCTTCCAGCTCGAATCGGCCGAGAGCACGCTGGGCTCGATCCTCCTCGCCCTCGTCATCGGGTCCTCGGTGACGGTCCTCGTGGCGACGGCCGCCGGCTGGTACACCAGTCGCCGCCTGCTGCGACCGCTGCGGCGCATCACCGACGCCGCCGGCGAGATCGCCGCCGGCGGCCTCGACACCCGCGTCGCCAGCGAGGGCGACCCCGACCTCGACCGGTTGGCGCTCTCCTTCAACGGCATGGCCGACGCCGTGCAGGCCCGCATCGAGCGGGAGGCCCGCTTCGCCTCCGATGTCAGCCACGAGCTGCGCTCGCCGATCACCGCGCTCGCCGCGGCCGCCGAGGTCATGCACGGCCGCCGCGGGGAGCTCCCGGAGCGGACCCGCCAGGCGCTCGACGTCGTCGTCGACCAGATCCGGCGCTTCGACGCGATGGTCATCGACCTGCTGGAGCTGTCGCGGATCGACGCCGGGGCCACCGACCTGCACACCGAGGAGGTCGACATCAACGCCCTGTGCCGGCGGGTCGCGGCCCGCAACGGCTTCCCCGACCTTCCGATCGAGGTCGACCGCCGGGCGCCGGCCACGGCCGTCGTCGACAAGCTGCGCTTCGAGCGCATCGTCGCCAACCTCCAGGAGAACGCCGAACACCACGGAGGCGGGCCGATCCGCATGTCGATCGAGCGGGCGCCTGGCCCGTTCGCGCTGGTCGCCGTGGAGGACGCCGGGCCGGGCGTGGCGCGCGGCGAGCGGTCGCGCATCTTCGAGCGCTTCGCCCGTGGCAGTGCCGCCCGCCACCGCATCGGCACCGGCCTGGGTCTGGCC
>JACCUL010000377.1 GCA_013811855.1 Acidimicrobiia bacterium | reverse complement strand
GTGGGTGGCGGCTGACGCCGCGCAGGGAGCTGGTCGAGCAGCTGCGTCGTGGTGAGGGTGACCTCTCGGACGGCGGCCTCGAAGGCATCGTGCACTGACGCCGGCACCTTCGACAGACCGCTGACCTTGCGGACGTACTGGCGGGCGGCGGCCTCGATCTCCTCGGCCGTCGCCGGGGGCTGGAGCCCACGCAGTTCGGTGATGTTGCGGCACATGTCGATCACCCTACGGACCGTCCTCGCCCCCGGGTCGTGCTCGGGCCGCCCGCGCCCCGTATCCTGGGGGGATGGCTGCCACCGACCTCGTCGACCGATTCGGCCGCGTCGTGCGCGACCTGCGCATCTCGGTGACGGATCGCTGCAACTTCCGCTGCACGTACTGCATGCCGGCGGAGGGCCTGCAGTGGCTGCCCCGTGAGGAGGTGCTCTCGTTCGAGGAGATCACCCGCCTCGCCCGGCTGCTCGTCGAGCGCTACGGCGTCGACTCGATCCGCCTCACCGGTGGCGAGCCGACGGTTCGGGCCAACCTCACGACGCTCGTGGCGTCGCTCGCCACCCTGCGCACCGATGACGGTCCGATCGACCTCGCCATGACGACCAACGGCGCCACCCTCGGACTGATCGCCGGGGACCTTCGCGATGCCGGCCTGCGCCGCGTCAACATCAGCCTCGACACGCTGCGGCGCGACCGGTTCGAGGAGATGACCCGCAGGGACTCGCTGACCCGCGTACTCGACGGGATCGCCGCCGCCCAGGCGGCCGGGTTCGATCCGGTGAAGATCAACACCGTCGTGCAGCGCGACGTCAACGACGACGAGATCGTCGAGCTGGCCGAGTTCGGCCGGGACAACGGCCTCGAGGTCCGGTTCATCGAGTGGATGCCGCTCGATGCGTCCGGGGGCTGGGCCGGCGACGCCGTCGTCGGCCAGGACGAGATCGTGGCCCGTATCGCCGCCGTCCACCCGTTGGAGCAGGTCGCAGCCCGGGGAGCGGCACCGGCCGATCGCTGGCGCTACCTCGACGGCCGCGGGACCGTCGGCGTCATCCCCAGCGTGACGAAACCGTTCTGCGGTGACTGCGACCGCATCCGACTGACCGCCGACGGCCAGCTGCGCACCTGCCTGTTCGCCACCGACGAGTTCGACCTGCGGGCCGCGATGCGTCGCGGCGAGACCGACGACCAGCTGGGGGAGCGCATCGAGCGGGCCGTAGGCACGAAGTGGGCCGGCCACCGCATCAACCAGGTCGACTTCGTGCGACCCAGCCGGTCGATGAGCCAGATCGGCGGCTGACGACTCGTCAGGCGCGAGAATGGGCCGATGACGTCGCCTGCTTGGACGGTCGGCCCGTGAGCGATCTGTCGTTCACCCATCTCGACCCGCTCGGTCGGGCGCGCATGGTCGACGTCACGCCGAAGGAACCGACCCACCGCCGGGCCGTCGCTCGTTGCAAGGTGATGATGCGGCCGGAAACCACGGCGGCCATCGCCAACCGGGAGGTCAAGAAGGGTGACGTGCTCGCCGTGGCCCGGGTGGCCGGCATCCAGGCCGCCAAGCGCACGTCGGACATGATCCCGCTGTGTCACCCGCTGCTGGTCGGCGCGGTGTCCGTGAACTTCGAGATCGGTGACGACTTCGTCGCCATCGAGGTCCACGTCGACACCGTGGATCGCACGGGCGTCGAGATGGAAGCTCTGCACGCCTGCGCCACGGCCGCGTTGACGATCTACGACATGTGTAAGTCGGCCGACCGCGGCATGGTCATCGGCGAGCTGGCGCTGTGGGAGAAGACGGGTGGGCGTTCCGGCGCCTATCGCCGGACGCCGGAGGAGCCGGGCCACGACGACACGGGTGACGGCGATGTGGCCGGTTCGTTGCCACCGCCGCCGAAAACGTCGTAGGATCGTAACGATGGTGTGCGGGTCGGCTACCAGACAGCCTCCACGCGCCGAACATCCGCTGAGATCGATCCGAGGTACGTAACTGATGGGACCACTGGTCGTGGTTGTCGTGGCCGCCGCATGGGCTGCGGTCCTGATCCCACCTCTGCTCCGCTCCCGCATCGAGAACCGGCCGAACTCCTCGGTGACCGATTTCCGCAACCAACTCTCGAGCCTCCAGCGGGCCATGCCGTCGCGCGGCGTCTCGATGCGGATGATGGCCCGCCCGTTGGCCCAGTCGCCGCTGAGCCGTCCGGCCGCCGCTGGCCGGCCGGCGCTGCGCTCGGGTGTGCGCACGCACGGGGAGCTGCCCAACCGCGC
>JACCUL010000487.1 GCA_013811855.1 Acidimicrobiia bacterium | reverse complement strand
CGCCGGTGCCGGCCGCCCCGTCTCCAAGCTCGACGAGGGCGTCGACGGCGACCGGACGACCGTAGGCGTCGATGATCACCGGGTTGACGTCGATGCTGGCGATGTCGTCGCGTTCGGCGATCAGCCGGCCGAGCCCGACCAGCAGGCCGGCCAGCGCGTCGCGGTCGACGGCCTGCTCGCCGCGGAACTCGCCGAGGAGGCGTTGAGTCGTCAGCCCGTCGATCATCTCGCCGGCCGTGATCGCGTCGACCGGGGCCGGCCGGAACACGACGTCGGCCACCGCCTCGGCGAGGATGCCCCCGACGCCGAGCATCACCGTCGGGCCGAACTGCGCGTCGCGCACGACGCCGGCGATCAGCTCCCGGTTCCCGTGCACCATCGGTGCGATCAGCACGGTGACCGCGCCGTCGTCGGGCGTCGCCGCGGCGAGCAGCTCGGTGGCCGCGGTCCGCACCGTGGTGGCGTCGCCGAGGCGCAGCCGGACGAGGTCGCGCTCGGTCTTGTGGGCGATCGCCGGGCCGTTGAGCTTGGCGACGACCGGATACCCCAGTGCGTCGGCGGCGGCGACGGCATCTTCCGTCGTGACGGCCAGCCGCTCCGCCGCCACGACGACGCCGGACCCCGCCAGCAGGTCCTTCGACTCGGCCTCCGACAGGGTCGAGGCCCCGGCTCCCGTCACGCACCGCCCGCTCTCGATCGCCGGCATGGTCGGCGACTGTACGCGCCGGCGGCGGCGATTCAGGGGACGAGGGCGGCGCGGAAGAACGCCAGCACGTGCAGGCGCCGCTGCTCGAGCGCTCGGGGATCGAGCGGATCGATGTCGAGGAGCCCACCGAGAAATGGGGAGTCGGAGAAGTAGCTGAGGAGGGCGCCGTAGCCGGTGATCAGGAGCTGCTCGGCGTCCTGCTGGCGGAACGTGCCGGCGGCCATCTCCCGGCGGAAGTACTCGGCGGCGCGGTCGTACATCGGCCGGAGGACGGCGGCCAGGTCGATGCCGAGGTGCGCGCCGCCGTCGATGGCCTCCCGTCGGACGAGCCGGACGTACTGGGGGTTGTCGGCGAAGTAAATGAACCCGGCTTCGAGCACCAGCTCGACCTTGGCCCACCCGTGCCGCTCGTCGGCGACCGCGCCGTCGAGGCGGGCGAACCAGTCCGAGAGCAGGCGCTCGAAGACCTCGCCGTAGAGCGCCTCTTTCGACGGAAAGTGGTGCAGCAGGCTGGGCCGGCGGATGCCGACGCCGGCGGCGATGTCGTTCAGGGAAGTGCCTTCGTAGCCCGTGCTGGCGAAGCAGTTCACCGCTTCGTCGAGGATCTGCTCGCGGGTCGAGCGGGCGACCAGCTGCACGTCGACGGGCTCGGTCACGCGGACAACATAGCGCCCCTCCCTACCGACCAGTAGGTAGGGCGTGTTTGCTAGCCTTCCCCAGATGCTCGAAATCGTGCTGCTCGCCCTGGTGGTCGGAGCCGGCGTGTCGCTCATCGCCAACCTCGCCACGACCATCTACCTCCATCGTTCACTGTCGCACCGGGCGTTGACGTTGCGCCGACCGGTGGGCGAGGTGTTCCGCTTCGTGATCTGGATCACGACCGGCATCCGCCGCCGCCAGTGGGTGGCCGTCCACCGCAAGCACCACGCGTTCACCGATGTCGAGGGCGACCCGCACTCCCCCGTGCTGAACGGGTGGATCAAGGTGCAGATGATGAACGTGGCGATGTACCGCCGCGAAGCCAGCAACCCCGAGACCATCGCCCGGTACGCCAAGGATCTGCCCCAGACGCGGGTCGACCGCTGGTTCTACGACCACGCCTTGTTCGGCCTGGCCATCGGTGTCCTCGCGCTGGTGCTCGCCTTCGGTTGGCAGGTGGGACTGCTGGCCGGGTTCGTACACGTCAACATCTACCTCGGTGGCTCGGCGGCCGTGAACGCGATCGGCCACCACTTCGGCCGGCAGCCGTACGACAACACGGCCGGCAACCTGCAATGGCTGGCGTTCATGACCGCCGGCGAGGGGCTCCACAACAACCACCATGCCGCCCCGACCTCGGCCAAGCTGGCACACCGCTGGTTCGAGATCGACCTCGGCTGGTACCTGATCAAGGTGCTGTTGTGGTGCCGCCTGGCCAAGGTCCGCCTCGCCGACCTCCGCCTGACCCCCGCCGCCCGCCGCTCATCCGCAGCCGCCGACGCCGCGGCGTGACGAGCCGCCGGTCGCTGAACCTCCTTGCAGTCAGTCGCCCTGACCGGCTGGCATGGTGGGTCGTGAAGAACTTCGAGCCGGCCACGAGCTTCGGCGCCGATGTGGCCGCCCGGTACGACGACGACCTGCGCGGCGACGAGGAAGAGACCGTCGACTTCCTCGCCGAGTTGGCCGTTGGCGGACCGGTGCTCGAGCTGGCCATCGGCACCGGACGCATCGCCCTCCCGCTGGCCCAACGGGGGCTGCGGGTCGACGGGATCGACCTCTCGCCGGAGATGGTGGCCCAGCTGCGCCGCAAGCCCGGCGGCGATCAGATCGCCGTCACCATGGGCGACTTCGCCGCCGTCGACGTCCCTGGCGTCTACCGGCTCGTGTACGTGGTGTTCAACACCCTGTTCAACCTCCTGACCCAGGACGACCAGGTCCGCTGCTTCGGGAACGTCGCCGCCCACCTGAACGACGACGGCTCGTTCCTCGTCGAGGCGTTCGTGCCGACATTCCTGCACCGCCTGCGCGATCGGCAGTACGTCGACGCCGAAGCCATCGCCATCGACGAGGTCACGCTCGATGTCGGCCGCCACGATCCGGTCGGCCAGCTCCTCGACGAGAGCCATGTCTCGTTGTCGGCCGCCGGCGTCCGCGTCGTGCCGATCGTCACCCGGTACGCCTGGCCCAGCGAGCTCGACCTCATGGCCCGCATCGCCGGCCTCCGCCTGGTGGGCCGTTGGGCCGGCTGGAACCGGGAGCCGTTCGGCGCCGACAGCACCCGCCACGTCTCCGTGTACTCCCGCTGACGACGGCGCGTCAGCGAACTGTCTCACGTGGACGGATCGGGTGCCGGCCAGGCCCAGCGCGTGCTGCCGATCAGGATCGCCGAGCGGCGTCTCGATGATCTCGTCACCCCGTCTCCATGACTTCACGACACCGATCGATCAGGCTCGGACACCGTGACGACGATCGATGACGACCGCCGGGCGGCGGTGCTGCGCCTGTTGACCCATACCCGCACCGACCGGGACATCGCCCACGAGATCTACCACGAGGACGCCGTCCTCGAGTTCCCGCAGTCGGGAGAGCGGTTCGAGGGCGTGCACAACTTCCGCGAGTGGCGTAGCCAGTATCCCGCCGACGTGACCTTCGAGGTCCGCCGCATCACGGGATCCGGTGACGTGTGGATGGCCGAGGCCGCGGTCAGCTACGACGGCGGCCCGTGGATACTGGGCGTGTCCCTCCACGAGTTCCGCGGCGACCGGGTCGCCCACGAGCGCATCTACGTCACCGAGCCGTGGGACGCTCCGGCCTGGCGGGCGCCGTGGCGGGCTGCGCCGTGAATACCCGACGGCGCGTCGCCCGTCGCCATCGACACCCGTCGCCTGACGGCGGCTACAGCGCGTCGTCGACGAGCTTCCAGTTGATGAGGTGGTCGAGGAACGTGTCGACGTAGTCCGGACGCTTGTTGCGGTAGTCGATGTAGTAGGCGTGCTCCCACACGTCGCACGTCAACACGGCGGTCTGGCCGTGCTTCATCGGCAGGTCGGCGTTGCTCGTCGCCGAGATGGCCAGCGACCCGGCGTCGAGGGTCAGCCACGCCCAGCCCGAGCCGAACTGGCCCGTGGCGGCAGTCTTGAACTCCTCGCGGAACTCGGCGTAGCTGCCGAATGCGGCGTTGACGGCGTCGCCCGCCGCCCCGCTGGGCTCGCCACCCCCCTCGGGCGCCATCGAGTTCCAGTAGAGGGTGTGGTTCCAGGTCTGGGCGGCCTGGTTGAAGAGCTTGCCCTCCGAGTCCATGATGATCTCCTCGAGACCGGCCGACTCCTGGTCGGTCCCTTCAATCATCTGGTTCAGCGTGTCGATGTACGTCTTGTGGTGCTTGCCGTAGTGGTACTCGAACGTCTCCGCCGACAGGTACGGCTCGAGCGCCGACGTGTCGTAGGGCAGTTCCGGCAGTGAGAAAGCCATCGGGGACACCTCCAAGGGTTCGGTGGGCGGGTGACGGTCTCCCAAGGTGTAGCCGGTCGAACCCCGTACTCTCCAGCCCATGCACGTCGTGTCGGCGCTGTTCGTCGAAAACTTCGAGATCCGCCAGGCGCCGGGTCCGTCGACGCGCATCGACCTGACCGGCGCGATGTTCTCGATGGTCGCGCCGTCGCCGGCGCCGGTGACGATCTCGCCGCACCTCGTGGCGCTGATCTTCTGCCCGCCCGGCGTCCACGGAGAGGGCGTGTTCGAGGTCGTGTTCCGGCGCACGCCCGACCCCGAGACGCCGACCGACGAGCTCGACCAGGTCGCCCGCAACGTCAGCCCGTTCAGTGTGGAGCCCGGCAAGTTCACATACCGGCTCGTGCGCGGCGAGCTCGAGTTCCCCGAGTACGGCCAGATCTTCGCCCACTGCCGTGTCGACCACGGCCCGTGGCTCGTGGTGCCGTTCACCCTGCTGCCTCCGGCTTGACCTCCGGGTCCCCCGGATACAGTCCCCACCGATGCCGTCCCCCCTCCCGCCCGACGTCGACGAGCAAGCCATCTCGCTGATCCGTGGCTTCGCCATGGATGCCCCGCTCGCCGCCAAGAGCGGCCACCAGGGCACGGCGATGGCGCTGGCCCCGCTCGGTCACGTCCTGTTCAGCCGGGTGATGAAGTACGACCCGACCGATCCGGAGTGGCCCGATCGTGACCGCTTCGTGCTGTCCAACGGGCACGCGTCGATCCTCCAGTACTCGCTGCTGTACCTGGCCGGGATGGGCCTCGAGCTGGACGACATCAAGGCCTTCCGATCGTGGGAGTCGGCGACACCGGGACACCCCGAGGCCCGCCACACGGCCGGGGTCGAGGTGACGACGGGCCCGCTGGGACAGGGGTTCGGCGATGCCGTCGGCATGGCCATCGCCGAGCGCGTCCTCCGGGCCCGCTTCGGACCGCAGGTCGTCGACCACCACACGTTCGTCATCGCCGGCGACGGGTGCTTCATGGAGGGCATCAGCCACGAGGCGGCGTCGCTGGCCGGCCACATCGGCCTCGGCCGTCTGATCTGCGTCTATGACGACAACCGCATCACGATCGACGGCCCGACCGCACTGTCGTACACAGACGACGTCGGCGCGCGGTTCGCCGCCTACGGCTGGCACGTCGAGTACCTCGGCGAGACCGCCGACGACTGCGACGCGCTGGAGGCCGCGCTGCAGGCGGCGAAGGCCGACGAGGCCCAACCCACGCTGCTCGTGCTGCGCTCCCACGTCGGCTACCCCTCACCCGACCACACCGACGACCACTTGGCCCACGGCAACCCGTTCACGGCCGAGGACGTCGCCCGCACCAAGGCCGTGATGGGCATCCCCGACGAGCCGTTCTGGAGCCCGCCCGAGGTCGTGACGGCCTATCGCGAGGCGACTGCGGAGCGCGCCAAGCCCGTGCGCGCGACGTGGGACGAGGCGCTGGCGGCCCTCGACGCTGAAGAGCGGGCGGCGTGGGATGCGGCCTGGCAGGCAACCGGGATCGCGGGGTGGGAAGATGCGCTGCCGACCTTCGAGCAGGGCGAGTCGATCGCCACCCGCCAGGCCATCGCCAAGGTCGTCGGCGCCTGCCTGCCCCTGTTCCCGGGTCTGGTGTCCGGAGCCGCCGACCTGACCGGGAACACCGGCACGAAGCTGCCCGACGGCACCGAGGCGCAGACGGCCGAGCACCCCGGCGGCCGGCAGCTGTACTACGGGATCCGGGAGCACGCCATGGGCGCGGCGCTCGTTGGCATGGCCTGCCACGGCGGCATCCTTCCGCTCGGCGGCACGTTCTTCGTGTTCCTCGACTACATGCGTCCCCCGGTGCGGCTGGCTGCGGTGTCGCAGGCCAAGGCGGTGTTCGTGTTCAGCCACGACTCCGTCGGCGTCGGCGAGGACGGACCCACCCACCAACCCGTCGAGCACCTCGCCACCCTGCGGGCCATCCCGGGCCTGCAGGTCATCCGGCCGGCGGACGCCAACGAGACCGTCGCCGCCTGGCGGGCCGCCGTCGCCTCGGACGGCCCGACGGTGCTCGTGCTGACCCGCCAGAACGTCACCGTCTGCACCGACGGCTCGGCCGTCGCGCGGGGGGCCGGGATCGTGCGGGCGGCCGACGGCGATACCGATCTCGTCATCGTGGCCACCGGTAGCGAGGTGGCGTTGGCCATCACCGCCGCCGAGCGGCTGGAGTCCGCTGGCACACCGACGCGCGTCGTCAGCCTGCCGAGCTGGGACCGCTTCGCCGCGGCCGGCGAGGACTACCGCCGGCAGCTGTTCCCCGACGGTGTGCCCGTGCTGTCGGTCGAAGCGGCCACGACGTTCGGCTGGGAGCGCTACGCCGACGACTCGATCGGCATCGACCGATTCGGGGCCAGCGCCCCCGGCGACGTCGTGTTGGAGAAGCTGGGCATCAACCTCGACCACGTCGTCGAACGAGCCACCGCCCTGGTCACCCGTTCGGCGCCCACCTCCGAAGGGAGCTCGTGATGGAACGATTCGTCCGCCTGTTCGAAGAGTTCGGCCAGAGCCCGTGGCTGGACAACCTGCAGCGCGGCTATCTCACGTCCGGCCAACTGGCCCGGCTGCGTGACGATGGCATCCGCGGGCTGACGTCGAACCCCACGATCTTCCAGAAGGCCATCTCGGGATCGACCGACTACGACGAACAGTACGTCGACATCAACGAGGACGAGGGCCCCACCATCGACGACTACTGGGCGCTCGTCGCCTACGACATCGACGGCGCCTGCGAGGTGTTCGACCCGCTGTACGAATCGAGCGGCGGGACGGACGGCTTCGTCAGTGTCGAGGTGGCGCCGGACCTGGCCCACGACGGGCCCGGGACGGAGGCGGCCGCCCGCCAGCTGCACGAGCGCATCGCCCGACGCAACCTGATGGTCAAGATCCCCGGGACGGCCGAGGGGTTGGCGCCGATCCAGCAGATGATCGCCGAGGGTCGCAACATCAATATCACGTTGATCTTCAGCCTCGAGCGCCACCGGGACGTCATGGAGGCCTACCTGGCCGGGCTGGAGGCGCACGCCGAGACGGAAGGCGCCGAGCTGGCGACGGTGGCCAGCGTGGCCAGCTTCTTCATCTCCCGCGTCGACACCGAGGTCGATCGCCGGCTCGAGGCGATCGGCACGCCCGACGCCCTCGCGCTCCGCGGCAAGGCCGCGGTCGCCCAGGGCAAGCTGGCGTACCGCCAGTTCCGCGAGACGTTCTCCGGGCCCCGCTGGGAGGTCCTTGCCGCCCGCGGCGCACGCGTGCAGCGCCCGCTGTGGGCCAGCACGTCGACCAAGAACGCGGCCTACCCGGACACGCTCTATGTGGACGAGCTCATCGGCCCCGACACCGTCAACACCCTGCCCGACGCCACGATCGAGGCGTTCGCCGACCACGGCACGCTGGCCCGCCGCGTCGACGCCGACGTCGACGCCGCCCAGGCCGTGTGGGACGGGTTGGCCGCCGCCGGCGTCGACCTGGCCGACGTGGGCGCCACGTTGGAGTCCGAGGGCGTGGCAAGCTTCGCCAAGAGCTTCGACGAGCTGCTCGGCGCGTTGGAGGACAAAGCGGCGGAGCTGAACGCCGGTTGAGCCCCGAGGTCCCCGACGCCGTCGCGGCGCGAGCCCGCCGCCTGCTGGAGGACATCGGCCCGGGCGACTCGCCCAAGGCCGCGCTGGCCCTGCTCGTCGCCGCCATCGGCCTGCTCGACGACCGTCCCGACCCGCTCGACCTGAAGATCGCCGCCGCCGCGATGACCGAGATGCGCGAGGCGTTCCAGGTCTTCGGCCCGTACGAGGACATCCCCAAGGTGACCGTCTTCGGATCGGCCAGGACGCAGCCCCACGACCCGCTCTACGAGCAGGCGCGCCGCATCGCCGCCATGCTCGCCGAGCGGGGGTGGATGGTCGTCACCGGCGCCGGGCCGGGGATCATGCACGCGGCGATGGAGGGGGCAGGGCGGGCCCAGAGCATCGGCGTGTCGATCCGTCTGCCGTTCGAGCAGGGCGCCAACCCGATCATCGCCGGCGACGAGAAGTACGTCAGCATGAAGTACTTCTTCACCCGCAAGCTGATGCTGGTGAAGGAGAGCCGGGCGTTCGTCTGCCTGCCCGGCGGGTTCGGCACGCTCGACGAGACGTTCGAGCTGCTGACGCTGACCCAGACCGGCAAGGGTCTGCCGGTCCCGATCGTGTTCCTCGACACGCCCGACGCCCCGTTCTGGCGCGACGTCGACGACCTGATTCGGCACCTGCTCGTCGAGCGCGGCCTCGTCTCCCCCGGTGACACCGCGCTGTACCTCCTCACCGACTCGTGCGAAGCGGCGTCCCGGGAGATCGACCGCTTCTACGCCAACTACCACTCGGTCCGCTACGTCGGCGCCCGGCTGATCATCCGGTTGCAGCACGATCCGACCGATGCGCAGCTCGCCGAGCTCAACGAGCGGTTCGGCCATCTCGTCGCCAGGGGGCGCATCGAGCGGACGGCGGCGATGGACACCGAGCGCCGCCGCGACGACCACGTCGAGCTGCCCCGCATCCGCTTCGAGTTCGCCCGCCACCGCTACGCCGACCTGCGGGCCCTGATCGACGTCTTGAACGACATGGCACCCGCCGACCCCGGCTGATCTGGTCTGGCAATGCGCCGCTTGGTCACCGTTCTGGTCTGGCGGTGCGCGGCCTTGGTCACCGATCAGGTGCGCCGGCGCACACATTCGGTGACCAAGCCAAGCCGAACTCCCGTACGGGATCCACCTCCGGCGTCTCATCGGGCATGCGGCGATCCTGCCACCGCCAGGCCCCCATGGCGAAGGACGTTCGTCAGCCTCCGGGCTCGGGGTCGGCTCCCTCGACGCGACGCAGCAGTGTCGCCGCCTTCTCGACCGCCCGCCGGGCCTGGGTCACCGTTCGGTCAGCGTCGGGGCGCTGGCGGGCGCCGCGGCCGGCGGCCTCGTGCAGCAAGGAGAGCGACAGATCGTCCAGCTCCTCGCCGATCTCGTCCAACCGGGAAGCGAGGTCCTCGCATCGACTCACGGCCCGTCCTTCCCGATCGCCGCGGCGACGAGGTCGAGGGGATGGCGGACGTCCAGGCCGGCGGCCCGCAGGTGCATGGCGCAACCGGGGTTGGCGCTGGCGACGATCGTGGCGCCGGTGGTGGCGGCCGCGAATGCGATCGCAGCCAGCTTGCGGTCGCGCACCTGCGTGGCGAGCTCGGGCTGCAGGGCCGAGAACGCCCCGCCGGCACCGCAGCACAACCCGTCGTCATCGAGCTCGACGACGTCGGCGACATGGCCGAGAACGGCACGCACCGGCAGGTGCGCCTTCTGGACGTGCCGCAGGTGGCACGGGTCCTGCACGATCACCGGGCCGAGCCGCCGGTCGGGAGCGGGAAGCGTGTCGAGGCGCGGGGCCAGCCACTCGTGCACGTCCACCACCCGGGCTGCGAAGGCGGCGGCCTCGGTCGTGCCGAGCAGGTGGCCGTAGTCCTTCATCGCCGCGCCGCATCCCGCCGAGTTGACCAGGATCGCCGCGTTGCCGGGCATCGACCTGATGACCCGCGCCGCCAGCCGGCGCGCCGCGGGCAGCAGCCCGGCATGGGTGTGGAGTGCTCCACAGCACGCCCCGCCGGCGTCCGGCACGGCATATGTCGTCCCGGTCGCGGCCACCACCGTCGCCGTCGCCCGGTGGGTCTCGCGCAGCCAGGCGTCCATCACACACCCGGTGAACAGCCACACGCCGGTACCCGTGGCGCGCACCCGTCGACCCTGTCGCAATGGAAGGCGACCGAGCCCGAGGCGTCGAGGGACGAGCCGGAGCCGCTGGGCCAACGCCAGCGCGCGCGATCCGACGAGCAGCAGCCGGTGACGGCCGAGCACGCCGAGGGCCGCCCGCAGCCAGCGGGGTGCCGATCGGTCCTGGTCGACGAGCGCCGAGCGCGTCCCCTCCATGAGCCGTCCGAACGGCACGCCGCTCGGGCAGGCCGGCTCGCACCCGCGGCATTGCACGCAGGTTTCCATGAACCGCACGAAGTCGTCGTCAGCATCTGCGCCCCGCCACTGCACGCCCCGCATCGCATCGATGCGTCCTCGGGGCGACAGCGCCTCCTCACCCGTGGCCCGGAACGTCGGGCAGTGCGGCAGGCAGAGCCCGCAAGCGACGCACGTCGACAGCTCGTCGTCGTCGAGACGGAGGTCGAGCGCCGGCATCGCCGGCGAGGGTACCCGTGCCGTCGCCAAGGGCGCCGGACTGGTCAGAAGCAGTCGAGACGGCCGCTGCCGAGGGCCGTGATCGTGTTCCCGTCGAGGAGGAAGGCGACGTAGTTGGCGCCGGCCGCGATCGACACCCGCTCGGGCGTCTCGTCGATGATGTCCTGTCCGGCGAGCGCCGAGCGCGGCGAGCCCACGGCGATGTCGTTGGTCGTCCTCACCCCGGAGCTTCCGACGTTGGCGTCGGGCGGCACGGACGGCGCCAACGTGTCGACGTCCGGGCTGCCGAGGCTCCACGCCGTCAACCGCTGTCCGTCGGTAGACCGCTCGAACGTCAGCCGGAAGTCGTTCCATCGCACGACCCGAAACTCCTCGTTGCCGGTGCAGTCCCAGTCCGGCGCCGGCATCGGTCGCCACCCGCTGTCCTGGGTCGGGTCGTCGAGGACGTCGGAGACCCGGTCGATCATGTCGTCGACGATGACCGGCTCGAACAAGGGCTGGCCGGCGATCGAGGCGTCGCCGATGTCGATCAGATCGGTCCCCTCGATCACCTCGGTCGTCGGTGGGCCGCCGGGAATCGTCGGCGCCACGGTGACGACGGTCTCCGGCGGGGGCAGTGTCGTCGGCGGTATCGTCGTCGACGACGACGACGTGGCGGGGGTCGGTGTGGACGGCGGTCCGCTCGTCGACGCCGCCGTCGAGGGTGCCGTCGTGGTGGCCGGCGCGGTCGTCACGACCGCTGTCGCGGTCGGGCCCGACGACGTCGGTCCGGGCGACGTCGACGGTGGCGTCGCCACCGGGATCGACACCGGCACCGTCGTGGCGTCGCCCTCACCGTCGGACGAACACGCCGTCACGGCGAGGACCGCCCCGGCGATCACCACTGCCACGGTCCACCCAGCGCGCTGCACGACGCCCAAGGTACTTCCTCCCGCACGAGCCGACCCGACAGGCCGCAGCTACCGCTCCGATCACACCGGTGTCCACGTGGGCGCGGCGGGGTCGCCGCGCCAGTAGGCCAGGCGATGCTGCGCCTCGGACATGGCGTCGGGATCGGCCTGGGCGGCGACGAGGCGCATCAGGGACGCCGCCACGAGCCGTAGTTCGGCGATGGCCTCGGCCAGCGGGTCGGCGGCGTACGACCGCCCGTAGCCGTCGGCGAAGGCCGCGTACCAAGTGGGGGGCCAGCTCCACCGGTCCAGGCGGAGGAGCATCGAGTGGTCCCATGCCGGCGGACCGACCGAGAGGAGATCCCAGTCGATGAGCACCGGCCCGGCAGCCGTGGAGACGACGTTGTGCGGGTGGACGTCGCCGTGGCAGAGGACCCGTGGCTCCGGCTCGTCCACCCACCAGCGGTTGGCGTCGACGACGGCTTCGATGCCGTGACGGGCCCGGTCGTCGAGCAGGTCCCCGACGGCGGCGAGCAGCGGATCGAAGTTCCACCACGGGAACGAGGAGCAGGTCGGCAGGGGCAGGCCCGCCGGCAGCGTGTTCACCTCGATGGCGTGGACGGTGGCGACCATCCGCCCCACCGTCCGCCAGTCGGGGTCGGTGCCGTCGGACCGCAGGCGTTCCCACGCCGTGGCGCTCAGACCCCCCTCGGTGACGACGTCCGGACGACGTGGCTCGGCGACCCGCACCCCCGCCGCCGTGAGCACATCGGCCAACGCCAGGGCCAGCGCCGGGTCGGCGGACGTGTGGCCGATCCGTACGACGACGTCCTCGGCGGTGTAGATGGCGTTCATCCCGGTGCGCAAGTGCCTCGGCCGCGGGAGGCGCCAGTGCTCGACGGCCCGCTCGAGCAGCGCGGCGACCAGTTCCGGCGGGCCGACCGGCCGGTCGACGAAGGGCCGTGCCGACGGATCAGGCGCCGGCACCGGCCGCACCGAGCGTCAGCACGTCGACACCCGGGTTGAGCCGACCCGTCGGGTCGAAGCCGTGCTTGATCCGGCGGTGCAGCTCCCTCACCGCCGGATCGACGGGCCGGGACGGCGGCGCCTGGTGACGGTGGACGATCCCGACGCCGACCTCGGCCACGAACTCGCCGCGCTGATCGGCGACCTCGGCCGGTGGGACGGACCAACGTCCACCGGCCGGCAGGTCGGGCGGCCCTGGAACCTCGCTGACGGCCAGGCCCCGCACCTGTGACTCGACGTCGGCAGGATGGCCGGCCAGCAGCACCCACGTCGTGGCGCCGTCCCACAGGACCGCGGCGGGTCGGTGGACGTGCCGTAGCACGTGGAACGGGTCGAGCGAGCCGGCGAACCATTGCTCCCGAGCGGCGTGCGGCCGGGTGCGCAGGATGACCTCGCCGAGGAAGCCGAGCGTGCCCCACGATCCGACGAGCACCCGGCACAGGTCGAACCCGCTGACGTTCTTGACCGTCGGCCCCCCGGCCTTGACGACCTCACCGGCGGCCGACACGTAGCCGATCTGCAGGACAGCGTCACGCACCGGGCCATCGCCGAGCCGGCGCACACCGCTGCGGCCGACGGCGAGGGAGCCGCCCACGGTGCCCCCGCTCGGCAACGTCACCTGCTGCCCGTGCTCGGCCAGTGCCGCCGCGAGCTCGTCCACCGGCGTGCCCGCACCACATCGGACGGTCATCTCCTCAGGTTCGATGCGCTCGATGCCGGCCGGCGCGTTGACGGTACGGACCCCTTCGACGCCACCGCCGTGGGAGCCGAACCCGGCGATCGTCACCGGATCGGTCGCGCCGACGGCATCGGCGAAGGCGCTCAGATCCATGCACCCTCGGGCACCGCCGCCACGTCCGCGCAGCGAGCCGGGCTGGGCAGCACCTTGCCGGGGTTGGCCAACCCTGCCGGGTCGAAGGCGGCGCGCAGCGTGGCCTGGGCGGCCAGATCGACGGCCGAGAACATGAGCGGCATCAGATCGCGCTTCTCCAGCCCGATGCCGTGCTCGCCGCTCAGCACCCCGCCGGCGGCGACCGACACTCGCACGATCTCCTCGCCAGCCGCCCGCACGCGGTCCATCACGCCGGGCTCGCGGGCGTCGTAGACGATCAGCGGGTGGAGGTTGCCGTCGCCGGCGTGGAACACGTTCAGCACGAGCAGTTCGTGACGGGCGGTGATCTCGTAAACCTGATCGAGCACGGCGGGCAGCACGCGGCGCGGCACCACGGTGTCGTGCAGGTAGTAGTTGGGCTTGATGCGGGCGATCGCCCCGAACGCCGACTTGCGGCCCTTCCAGAGCAGAGCCCGCTCGACATCGTCGGCGGCGATCCGCACACCGCGCACGCCGTGGTCACGGGCGATGGCGGTGATCCGCTCGGTGTCGGCGGCGACGCCATCGGCCAGTCCGACGACCTCGACGAGCAGCGCGACGGCCGCGTCGACAGGCAGGCCGGCACCGATGTAGGCCTCGACGGCGCGCAGGCACAGCTGGTCCATCATCTCCATCGCCGCGGGGACGATTCCGGCGGCGATCACCGCGCTCACCGTCGCCGCGCCGTCGACGACGGCGTCGAAGTCGAAGAGCATCGTGCAGACCGCCAGTGGATCGGGGGTCAGCCGCACGCAGATCGCGGTGGCGATGCCGAGCATCCCCTCGCTGCCGACGAAGGCGCCGCGCAGGTCATAGCCCGCCGGTTCCGGGTCCTCGCCGCCGAGCAGTGCGACCTGACCGTCGGGCAGCACGACCTCGAGCGCCATGATGTGCGCCGCCGTCACACCTTCGGACAGGCAGTGCGGCCCGCCGGCGTTGTTGGCCACGTTCCCGCCGATCGAGCACGTCTGCTGGCTGCTCGGATCGGGAGCGAAGTGCAGACCGTGGCGGGCCACCTCGCGGGACAGGTCGAGGTTCAAGACGCCCGGTTGGACCCACGCCCGCCGGTTGACCGGATCGACGCCCAGGATTCGGGTCATCTTCATGGTCGAGATGACGACGGCGCCTTCGGGAGGCACGGCCCCGCCGGCCAACCCGGTTCCCGCACCCCGGGCCACGAAGGGCGTGTCGTGGCGCACGGCGGCCTCGACGCAGGCTCGCACCTCCTCGGTCGAGGTCGGGAAGCACACGGCGATTGCGGTGCCCTCCATGTGCGACGCGTCGCGGCGATAAAGGGAGAGCTCGGTGCGCCCGTCGCGGACCCGGTCCGATGGCAGCGCCCGCCGCAGCGCCGCCACCACGGGGTGAGCACTCACTCCACCACCGTGGGGGCTGCGCCCTCGGCTCACTCCACCACCGTGGAGGCTGCGCCCCCACACCCCATCGCCGTGCGGCTCGCTGGCGCTCCCTCGCCCGGCGTCGCTCGCTCCGCTCACTCCGGGCCCGCGTCGTCGCGGCGGCGCATCAAGATGACGCGGCCGGAGTCGACCGGCTCACCATCGAGGAGCACCTCGTCTTCGGGGTGCAGGTGGTCGGCCAACCGGACCAGCCGGCCGTCGCGCTGGGCGATCAGCTCGCGCTCGCGCACCTTGGCAGCGCGGCGCCCCTCGCGCACCGCATCGATGACCCGCTCCCCGGATCGTCTGACGGAGCCGACGGTCGAACGGGCGACGCTGGTCGGGGCCAGCCGGCGGGCCGCCCCGGTGACCTTGCGCTTGGCGTACCCGGCGCTGGCCGCGCCCGTGGCGACACCACCGGCGAACCACACCACGCGGCGCATCACGTCCCCGTTCGCAGCCGCCGGACGGCGCGCGACGTGCCCGTGGCCAGCCCTGCAGCCTTGATGAGCGGCACCGACAGCGTCGTGCGCGCCGCCCGTCCCGACCGGGCAGCCGTGTTGCTGATCGCCTCGGCCGAGCCGAGCACGCGGTCGAAGCGGGCCAGATCGAGGCGCGCCGTCGCCATGGCCTGCTCGGCGTCGGCCGCGGCCCGCCGAAGCTCGTCGAGCACCGGCTCGGCGCCGGCCCGCAGATCAGCCAGCTCGACGCGCAGCTCGCCGAGCGCCTGGCGCACCCGCGCCAGCGTCACGACCAACGCCGCGAAGGCGAGCACGACGAGCACGGCACCGACGACGAGCACCAGCTCACCCGCGGTCATCAGCGGTCGCCCTGATCATCGGTCGTCTCCGTGGTGGGGGTCCGGCGAGCCGTCATCCGCTCGGCCACGTCCTGCTCCTGTCCGTGGTGGCTGGGCCGGTACCACTGCCGCTCCCGCAGGCCGTCGGGAAGGTACTGCTGTGCGACCCACCCGCCCAGTTCGTCGTGATGGTGGTCATGAGGGTAGTCGTACCCCGCGCCGTGACCGATCACCCGGGCCCCGCTGTAGTGCGAGTCCCGCAGGTGCGCCGGCACCTCGCCAAGCGCGCCCGCCGCCACGTCGGCGCGGGCCCGCCAGATGGCCAGCGCGCTGCGGTTGCTCTTCGGGGCCGCCGCCAGGTGGATCGCCGCCTGGGCCAGGTTCAGCTGCGCTTCCGGCAGGCCGACGAGCTCCAACGCGTGGGCCGCCGCCGTGGCGACGACCAGGGCCTGCGGATCGGCCATGCCGACGTCCTCGCTGGCGAAGATCGTCATCCGCCGGGCGATGAAACGGGGGTCCTCACCGGCCTCGAGCATCCGGGCCAACCAGTACACGGCGGCGTCCGGGTCCGAGCCGCGCATCGACTTGATGAATGCGCTGACCACGTCGTAGTGGTCGTCGCGCCCGTAGCGGACAGCGCTCGTGCCCAGCGCGGCCTCGGCGTGGACGAGCTCGACCTCGGACGGATGGGCCAGCGCGGCGGCGACCTCCAGCGACGTCAGGACCTGGCGCCCGTCGCCGTTCGACCGCTCGACCAGAAGGTCGATCGCCTCGTCGGTCGCCGTCGCGGCGAGCGCCACCAGTCCGCGACCCGCCAGTTGGCGCAGGTCGTCGGGCTCCAGCGGTTCCAGCCGGAAGAGCGTCGAACGGCTCCGCAGCGGCGGGTTGACCTCGAAGAACGGGTTCTCCGTGGTCGCCCCGATCAGCACCAGCGTGCCGTCCTCGACCGCCGGCAAGAGCGCGTCCTGCTGGGCCTTGGTGAAGCGGTGGATCTCATCGAGGAAGAGGATCGTTCCCTGGTCCCGCTCACCCAGCCGCTGGCGGGCCCGCTCGATGACGTCGCGGACTTCCTTGACGCCGGCGGTGACGGCCGAGAGCTGCTCGAAAGCGCGGGCGGTCGTGCCGGCGACGGCGAGGGCCAAGGTGGTCTTGCCCGTGCCCGGCGGGCCCCAGAGCAGCGCCGACGACAGTCGGTCCTGCTCGACGAGGCGGCGTAGCGGCCGCCCGGGCGCCAGCAGGTGGCGCTGCCCGACGACGTCGTCGATGGTCTGCGGTCGCAGTCGGGCGGCCAGCGGGGCCTGGGCCCGCAGCCGCGACTCGGCCGCCGCCGTGAACAGATCTCCGCTCACCGCTCGCTCACTTGAGGACGGCGGCGTACGCCGATCGGCGGAATGGGACGACCTGGTCGACGAGCCAGGCGACGTCGCACCACCGCCAGGCGGCGAACTCCCGACCGTCGGGTCGGGGCTCGGTCGCCGGATCGACGATGTCGAACCGGAACCAGCGTTGCACCTGGCCCATCCGATCGCCCGCCCCGACGACGTCGGGCGGCCAGGCGTAGGCCACCCACTGCGGGTGCTCGTCGACCAGCTCGACCTCCGCGGGGCCGAGCCCGGTCTCCTCGGCCAGCTCGCGCCAGGCGGCGGCCACCGGCTCTTCGTGTTTGCGGATCCCGCCCTGAGGGAGCTGCCACTGGCCCGGCAGGTCGACCCGCTCGAAGGCCAGCACGGCGTCGTCGGACGGTCGGCGCACGACGATCACGACCCCGGCCCGGAAGTGACGGGAGCCCATCGACCGCACGCTACCGATGGGGGGCGCAGGCCGGGCCGGCGCACGGCTCTCGGTCGCCCTCGATCAGCGACCGAGGGCGGCCAGGCGCGTGCGCACGTCGACGAAGTCGGCGTCGTGCTCGGCCACGGCGCCGAACCACTTGACGGCCTGGACCGGATCCCCGGCCCGGTCGTACAGGTCGGCCAGCACGTACCACTGGCGCAGGTGGTGGTCGCGAACGCGCCGCGGGACGGTGGCGGTGGGCGCCATCGTGTGGAGCGCCGCAGTGAGGTCGCCGCGGTCGGCCTGGGCACCGGCGGCAACGATGCGGGCCTCGGCCATCACATCCTGGGCCGGCGAGAGCTCGCGCACTTGCAGCCAGATCCGATCGACGTCGGCCCACCGGCGCTTGGCCCGGTAGGCGTCGGCCAGGACGGGGAGGAGCTCGACCGTGGGCGACAGGGTCTGGGCCACCTCGAGGGCGGTGATCGCCTGTGCCCAGCGCCCCGACCGGTAGGAGGCGAGCCCGATCACTTGGTGGACGGCGGCCACGGCGGGGAGCTCGCGCTGCAAGGAGACGCCGATCCGGCGGGCCTCGTCGAACCGTTCGCCGTCGAGGGCGGCGTGCGCCTGGGCCAGTCGCTCGACGAGCTTGTCGGCCCGACGCGGATCGCGGGCCTGCTCGTTGACCGCGGCGCGGGCGTCCGCCGACAGCCCGCGGTCCCGGCGGATTCGTCGTGTCGCCGCCGCTGGAGCCGAGGCTCGTCGGGCCGCACCCGACGCCTCGGCTCGCAGGTCGCCCTCATCGATCCACTCCTCGAGCCGACGGCCCTCGATGGCGGCCCGCTCGACGGCCGGATCCTTCGCGGGCCGAGTCCCGCGTGTGGCGCGGACCACCGCGGCCCGGCGCTCGGCAGCTGTCTGGGGCCGCGGCTCGGCGCGGT
>JACCUL010000309.1 GCA_013811855.1 Acidimicrobiia bacterium | reverse complement strand
CGGTTCGTCCATGAGGTACACCTGCGGCCGCCGCACGATGGCCCGGCCCATCGCCACCCGCTGGCGCTGGCCACCCGACAGGTTCTTCGGCTTGCGCTCGAGGTACGGCTCGAGGTCGAGCACGCGGTGCCGTCGGGCGCGGCGGTGTCGTTGCCGCCGGTGCCTTCGTCGTCGTCATCGCCGCAGGCGGTGGCGGCGATGCCGAGCGCAGCGACGATCGCCACGATGCCGGCGCGCCGCCAGCTGCGGGTCGAGGCGGAGTGCTTCACGGTGTCCCCCTAAACGGTCCCCAGTGGTGCCGGTCCTCCCGGCACGTCCGTATTATGGAGTAGTTCTATGTTGTTTTGCACGTCCAAATTGTCACAAATCCATGCTTGCCATGTTGATTCAACTGTGGTTAGGTAGCTCGCCGTGGGAAGTGTGGGGACACCGCTGGCGTTGGGCGCGGCGGCGCTCCCGAGCCTGGCCGCCGACGGGATCGCCGTGCCGACCTATGACCGCGCCGCGCTGCAGCCCCGGATCGTGCACATCGGTGTCGGTGGGTTCCACCGCGCCCACATGGCGCTCTACACCCACGAGCTGGCGCAAGGCGGCGGGACGTGGGCCATCCAGGGGCTCGGTCTGCTCCCGGCCGACGCCGCCATGGCCGGCGTGCTGGCGGCCCAGGACCACCTCTACACGCTCATCGAGCGGGGCCCCGACCAGCCGACCGTGCAGGTCGTCGGCAGCCTCGTCGACCACCGCGCCACGGCCGACCACCCCGACGCGGCGATCGCCGTGCTCGCCGACCCCGCGGTGGCCGTCGTCTCGCTGACCATCACCGAGGCCGGCTACACCGAGAGCGACGGTGACAGCCCGGACACGTTCACCGTGCTCACGGCGGCCCTGGAACGACGTCGTGCCGGCGGCCACGAGCCGTTGACGGTGCTGAGCTGCGACAACCTGCCCGGCAACGGCGCTGTCGCCCGCCGCGCCACCGAGCGGGCCGCACGGCGCCACGGCCCGGCGCTGGGGTCGTGGATCGACGTGCACTGCCGGTTCCCGAACTCGATGGTCGACCGCATCACACCGGTCACGACCGACGACGATCGCGCGTGGTTGCGCCAGCACGCCGGCATCGACGACGGCTGGCCGGTCGTCGCCGAGCCGTTCCGTCAATGGGTCATCGAGGACGACTTCGCCGGTGAGCGACCCCGCTGGGAGGACGTCGGCGTGCTGTTCGCCGATGATGTCCACGCCTGGGAGCTGTACAAGCTGCGGCTGCTCAACGCGGGGCACTCGTCGATGGCGTACCTCTGCGCGCTGGCCGGCATCACGTTCGTCGACGAGGCCATGGCCGACACCGGTGTGCGCTCGTTCGTCACCACCTTGCTGCACGACGAAGCCATCCCGACGCTCACCGAGATCCCCGGGCACCGGCGCGAGGACTACGCCGCCACGGTGCTGGCCCGCTTCGCCAACACGGGCGTGCGCGATCAGATCGCCCGCCTGTGCATCGACGGGAGCGCCAAGTTCCCGACCTTCCTGCTGCCGACGATCGCCCAGCAGCTCGCCGTCGGGGGCCCGATCGCCCGCGGTTGCCTGGCCCTCGCCGGGTGGGCCCGCTACCTGGTCGAGATCCCCGAGGACCACCAGGCCTTCGACGCCAGCGCCACCCTTGCCCGCCGGCACGCCCGACGGGCCGTCGCCGAGCCGGCGCGCTTTCTCGACTACGCCGAGGTGTTCCCGGCCACGCTGCGCGACGACCATCGCTTCCGCCTGGCGTTCGAGGTTGCCTACGAGCGGATCGGCGCCGTCGGGCCCCACGCGGCGATGGCGGACGCTTGACTAACGTCGGGTGGCTCCGACGTCAGGGCCGGCGATGATGACCACCGACACCACCAGCGGCGCCCGCCTCCAGGCGCCCCGCCAGCGGGAGATCTACGTGCTGGCGTTGAAGCACGGCTCCGTCGACGTGTCCGAGCTCGCTCGGCGGTTCGACGTCACGACGGAGACGATCCGCCGCGACCTCTCCGACCTCCAGGAGCAGCAGCTCCTCCGGCGGGTCCACGGAGGCGCCGTGCTCGTCCAGCACCAGCACCACGAGCCGATGGTCGACGCCCGCGACATGCAGAACGCGGCCGAGAAGTTGCGCATCGGACGGGAGGCGATCCGCGAGGTGCCCGAGCAGGGCGCCGTCGTCATCGACTCCGGGTCCACAGTGCAGCGCTTCGCCGAGGTGTTCCCGGCCGACCGCCACGTCCAGGTGATCACGAACTCGTTGATCGTCGGCTCGACGCTGGCCCGCCGTGGCGTCTCGGGGCTCACCATGCTCGGCGGGGGCGTGCGCACGAACACGTTCGCGATGGTCGACGCATCGACGGTCGAAGCCGTGCGGGCGCTACGCGTCGACGTGCTGTTCATCAGCTGCGACGGCCTGTCGTTCCAGCGCGGCCTGACCACGCCGTACCGCGACGAGTCGTTGCTCAAGCGGGCGATGATCGAGAGCGCCCGACGCGTCGTGGCGCTCGTCGACCAGTCGAAGTTCGGCAACGACCAGGTGTTCGGTTACGCCGCGCTGCACGAGATCGACGTGTTGATCACCGACACCCGCGTCGACGACGACGCGATGACCGTGCTGGCCGAGCACGGCCTCGAGGTCCGCCGTGCGTAGACCCGGTCCGGCACCGGCCCCACCCACTCCTGTGCAGCTCGAAGCCACGGCGGTCGAGGTCGCCCGCGCCGCGGCGGCGCTGATCCGGGCCGAGGTCGGGCGGGCGCTGGGCGTCGGCTCCAAGTCGTCGCCGACCGACGTGGTCACCCAGACCGACATCGACGCCGAGACCCTGATGCGGAAGCTGATCGCGGAGGCCACCCCGGAGGCGTCGATCCTCGGCGAGGAGGGCGGCGACACGACGCCCGGCGGCCGGGTCCAGTGGATCATCGATCCGCTCGACGGCACTGTCAACTTCCTCTACGGCCTCCCGGTCGTCGGCGTGAGTGCCGCCGTCGCCGTCGACGGCGGCATCGTCGCCGGCGCCGTCGTCGACGTCGGGCGCGACGAGGCGTTCTCGGCCGCGCTCGGTCACGGCGCCCGGGTCGACGGCCAGCCGATCGCCGTCGCACCGTGCAACGAGCTCGGATCGGCGCTCGTCATGACGGGGTTCTCGTATCGCGCCTCCGTCCGGGAGCGTCAGGGCGCGATCGTGCACCGTCTCGTCCCGCTGGCCCGCGACATCCGCTGCTTCGGTTCGGCCGCCCTTGCCCTGTGCTGGGTCGGCGCCGGCCGGGGCGACGCCTACTTCGAGCGGGACATCAAGGTCTGGGACTACTCGGCCGGAGCGCTCGTCGCCGCCGAGGCCGGGGCCCGCATCGAGCTGCCATGCCCCGAGAACGACGGCCTCGTCGTCGCCGGCGGACCGGCGGTATTCGATGCGCTGCGCGAACAGGTCCGCCAGGACCGGTGAGATCGCAGTCGCGGTCAGCCGTCGGCACGTCCGGTCCGCCACGCGTCCCAGATCGCCACGAGGCGCTCGGAGGGGACCCCTTCGGCGATGCGGGCCACCGACGCGACGGCCTCCCAGCGGTCGAGCACGGCGTGGTCGGGCGTGACCTCGTCGTCCACCGCGGCGAGGTACGCGCCACGCATGACGTCGACGACGATCGGGTCCGTGCCGCCGAGGTGGGCCGGCGGCCGGCGATGGTCGATCGTGCGCAGGAGCAGCGCCGTACGGGCCACGTCGAAGAGCGGATCGCCGCGGCAGACGTCGAACCAGTCGACGAGCACGGGCCCGCGCCGGGCGAGGATCACGTTGCCGGGGTGCAGGTCGCCGTGGCACAGCCCGATCGCCGTCGTCGTCGGGATCGACGCCGCGGCGTCGGCCAGCGGGCCGGCGACCATCCGAGCGGCGTCGGCGATCTTGCACCCGAGCCGGTCGCCGAGGCGGGGCAGCGACACGGGCGGGACGAGCCGGGCCAGCGAGGACTGCAGGTCGACGAGCGTGTGGGCGTGGCGGGCGACCGATCGAGGGTGGGCGGCGAGGTGGTCCCACATCGACCCGCCCTCGACCCGCTCGTAGATGCTCGCGGCGCGGCCGCCGATGAGCTCGATGCCGAGCAGCCGGGGCGCCGGTGCGCCGGCGGAGTGGACGGCCGCGGTGTAGCGGCCCTCGAACTCGATCCACCCCTCCGGTGTCGATGCGAACGGCACCTTGGCGACGGCGCCCGCACCCCACTCGTGCACCGCCGACCGACTGCCTCGCGCCAGTTGCCGGCCCAGTCGGATCGTCACATGGTCCCTTCTCGCCGCCTTAGGACGGTACTGCGTTCCCCGGCCACGCAGGCCATCCACGGCGTTCCCCGGCCACGCAGGCCGTATGTCGCCGCTCCTCGGCTGGCGCCTCGTCGCTCGCACGGGGGGCTCGCCGCTGGCGCCTCGTCGCTCGCATTGGCCGTCCGCCTCTGGCAATCGGTCGCTCGCGTGCCGGGGATGGTGCGCCCGTGACGCTCGTGGCCGGGGTCGACTCGTCGACGAGCGCGACGAAGGTCGAGGTGCGCGACGTCGACACGGGAGCGCTCGTCGGTCGCGGCGCGGCACCCCACCCTGCGACGCGACCACCCCGGTCGGAGCAGTCGCCCGACGACTGGTGGGCGGCCTTCGAGGCGGCGTGGTCCCGGGCCGGCACACCGTCCGTGGCGGCGATCAGCGTCGCCGGCCAGCAGCACGGGCTCGTCGTGCTCGACGGCCAACGACGCGTCGTGCGCCCGGCCAAGCTGTGGAACGACACCGAGTCGGCGGACGACGCGGCGGCACTGCTCGACCGGCTCCCGGGTGGCGCCGCCGGCTGGGCGGCGGCCTGCGGCAGCGTGCCGGTGGCCAGCTTCACGATCACCAAGCTGGCGTGGCTCCACCGCGTCGAACCCGAGTCGTGGGGCCGGCTCGCCCACGTGCTGCTCCCCCACGACTGGCTGACCTGGCGGCTGACCGGTGGGCTCACCACGGATCGGGGCGATGCGTCCGGCACGGGGTACTGGTCGCCGATCGACGACGGCTACCGGTTCGATCTGCTGGCGCTGGTCGACGACGGCGTGTTGTGGGAGTCCGCCGTCCCCGTCGTGCTCGGCCCGCTCGAGCGGGCGGGGACGTGGGAGGGCGCCGTCGTCGCTCCCGGCTCGGGCGACAACATGGCCGGGGCGATGGGCATCGGGCTGCGGCCGGGCGACGTCGCCGTCTCGCTCGGGACGTCGGGCACCGTGTACGCCGTCAGCGACCGCCCCACGGGCGACGCCTCGGGCGCTGTCGCCGGCTTCGCCGACGCCACGGGGAGGTTCCTGCCGCTCGTCTGCACGCTCAACGCCACGCGGGTCACCGACGCCGTCCGGCGGCTGCTCGGCGTCGATCACGGCACGCTCGACGAGTTGGCCCGCGCCGCCGCGCCGGGGGCCGGTGGCCTCGTCCTGCTGCCCTACCTCGACGGTGAGCGCACGCCCAACCGTCCGGAGGCGACCGGCGTGCTGGCCGGGCTACGCACCGACGTCACGCGCGAGCAACTGGCCCGAGCGGCGTTCGAGGGCGTCGTCTGCGGCCTGCTCGAC
>JACCUL010000298.1 GCA_013811855.1 Acidimicrobiia bacterium | reverse complement strand
CCGCGTCACCGCGCCCGGCGTGCCCGGCGGGCTCGCCGTCTACGGGCGCACCGCCCAGCCCTGCTCCCGCTGCGGCGAGTCGATCGAGACTCGTCGCCTCGGCCAGCACGGCCGGATCCTCTACTGGTGCCCCGGCTGCCAGACCCGCCTCGACCCGCGCGTCCCGCGTGACGAGACGCCGATGGACCCGCACCCGGCGGCCCGTCGCTTCCTCGACGACCTCCCGTGGCGCGCCATCAGCTGAAAGACACGCGTTTGTTCACCGAGCGGTCGCCGGGCGACGACTACTGAACAAACGCGTTACTCCGTGGCGATGGCCTTGAGGACGTCCATCCGCGACGCCTTGTAGCTGGGGTAGAGCGCGGCGACGAAGCCGGCCACGACGGCGCCGACGAGAATGGCGATGATCGTCGGCAGGGAGAACGTGATGCCGTCGATCACGGTGTCGTCGACGGCCGAGGCCAGGGCGATGCCGATCAGCGTGCCGACGATGAGCCCGACGATGGCCCCGAACGTCGACACGATCACGGCCTCCCAGCGCACCGTGCGGCGGGTCTGGCGGCGGGTCATGCCGACGGCCCGCATCAGCCCGATCTCCCGCGTCCGCTCGAACACGCCGAGGGCCAGGGTGATCGAGATGCCGAGCACGGCGATGAGGATCGAGAACCCGAGCAGCACCGTGATGACGACGAGGAGCTGGTCGATCTGCCCCTCCTGGGACTCACGGAACTCGGCGTTGCTCTCCACCTTGGCCTGCGGGAACTCGGCCATCGCGGCCTCGATGGCCTGGCCACCCTGTTGTGGCGTCACCCCGTCGGCCAGGCGGGCGACGACGAAGAAGTCCCGTGGCGGCTGGCTCGACACGGCCTCCAACGTTTGCAGCGAGATCAACCAGTTGCCGACGAGCGAGGCGTCGTTGTAGATGCCGGCGACGGTCAAGTCCTGCCGCACGCCGTTCTGGAACGTCACCGGGAGCGCATCGCCGACCGACAGGTCGAGGTCCTCGGCCGGGTCCTTGTGCACGAGGATGCCGTTGTCGGACAGTCCCTCGAAGCCGCCGTCGCGCATGTCGATGTTGACAAGTTGCTCGAGCGCCACCGGCTCGGCGGCGCCGACCGGCTTCTGGTCGCCGTCGACGAGCGCCGTCGTAAAGCGGACCGGCGTGGCCGCGGCGACTTCGGGCAGTCCCCGCAGCGCGTTGGCGACGGTCGGCGGCAACCCCTGGAACGACTCGTCGGTGATCACGTAGTCGGCCTGCAGGCCGCGTTCGAGGATGGCCGTGAACGTCGAGCGCAGCGATGCCGTGAAGACCGCCGCTGCGCTGACCAGGGCGACACCGATCATCAGCGCTGACGCCGTGGCCGACGTGCGCCGGGGCGCCCGGCCGGCGTTCTCCCGGGCCAGCACGCCTGGCGTCCTGAACACCTTGGCCACCGGCCAGCCGATCATCCGCGTGACCGGGCGGGCGACCGTCGACGACACGCTGGCCACGCCGAGGAAGGTGAAGAGCGCCCCGCCGCCGGCCAGGAGCAGCAACCCGAGCGTGCCGCCGGGGCGCACGAACAGCCCGACGACGAACATCGCCACGCCGACGAGCGTGACGATCGTGCCGGCGACGAGTCGCCGGGCGCTCAGCGCCTCGAACCCGAGCTCAGGACGCATCGCCGCCACCGGCGGGATGCGGGCCGCCCGGCGGGCCGGGATCATCACCGACGCCATCGTGATGCCGACGCCGACGAGGACCGCGATGACGACCGTGCGTGGTCGCAGCTCCGACGTCGTATCGGGAAACCCGGCGCCGGCGGCGTTGAACAGCCCGACGATCGCCTTGGCGACGAAGATGCCGCCGACGATGCCGAGCAGCGTGGCGATGAGCGACGTGACGAGCGCCTCGAGGTAGATCATCCGCCGCACCTGGCGACCGCTGGCCCCGACGGCGCGCAGCAGGGCCAGCTCGCGCAGCCGCTGGCCGATCGAGATGGAGAACACGTTGTTGATGAGGAAGGCGCTGACGAAGGCCGTGATGAAGGCGAACGCCAGCAGGCCGTTGCCGAACGCGGTGATGAACCCGTCGACGGCCTGCTCGCCCTCCTCGATCAGCCGGGCCCGGTCGACGACCTCGGTCCGCGCCGGCAGCATGTCGCGGACGCGACCGGCGACCTCGTCGACGTCGCGGCCCTCGGCGACGGCGATGTCCACGCCGTCGTACTGGTCGCCGGCGCCGGTGACCTCGACGGCCGTCGGCACGTCCCAGGCGGCCAGCGTGGCGCCGACGAATCCGTCGCTGTCGCCCAGCCCGACGAGCGCCGTGATCGTGAAATCGTGGCTGCCGGTGTCCGTGAGCACGGTGATCGTGTCGCCGACGGCGAAGTCTTCGCGGTCGGCCGTCGCCTTGTCGATGGCCACCTGATCCGGCCCCTGCGGCGGGTCGCCGTCGCCCTTGATCTCCAGCCCGGACAGGGACTCGGCGCCGGTCCACGCCACGCCGAGCGTGGGCGCGCCCTGCGTCGTGATGGCCTCGCCGTCGCGGTCGACGAGCTGGGCGTACCGGTTGAGCAACGGCTCGATGGTGGCGACACCGTCGACGGTCACGACCTCATCGGCCAGCGAGGCGGGGATCGGATCCCGCTCGACGTTGCCGGCGTCCTCACCGAACACGACGGCCGAGCGGACCTCCAAGTCGACGTTCTGGCTGACCTGGGTGAACAGACTGGTGAACGTCGCTCGCAGGCTGTCGGCCAGCACGAACGAGCCGACCACGAAGGCCACGCCGACGAGGATGGCGATGGCGATGGCGATGAGCCGCCCGATGCGCGAACGGATGCTCTTCCGGGCGATCAACAGCGACGCGGTGGAGCTCACGTCAGCTCTCCCCGAAGCGCTTGAGGCGGTCGAGCACCTGGTCGGCCGACGGGTCGGCCATCTCGTCGACGATCCGCCCGTCGTTGAGGAACACCACCCGATCGGCGTACGACGCCGCCGTCGGGTCGTGGGTGACCATCACGATCGTCTGGCCATACTCGCGCACGGCGTGCTGCATGAACCCGAGGATGTCGGCACCGGAGTGCGAGTCGAGGTTGCCCGTCGGCTCGTCGGCGAAGATGATCTCGGGCCGCCCGGCCAGCGCCCTGGCCACGGCCACGCGCTGCTGCTGGCCGCCGGACAGCTCGCTCGGTCGGTGCTTCAGGCGGTCGCCGAGCCCGACCGTGCCGACCACCTCGTCGAACCACGCCTTGTCGCCGGACTCGCCGGCGAGCATCTGCGGCAGCAGGATGTTCTCCCGGGCGTTGAGTGTCGGGATCAGGTTGTAGGCCTGGAAGACGAACCCGACCTTGTCCCGGCGCAGCTCGGTGAGCTGCTTGTCGTTGAGCGCGGCGAGGTACGTCTCGCCGATGTAGACGGCGCCGGAGGTCAGCGCGTCGAGCCCGGCGAGGCAGTGCATCAACGTGCTCTTGCCCGAACCGGACGGGCCCATGATCGCCGTGAACTTCTCGGCCTGGAAGGAGATGGTGATGCCGTCGAGGGCGCGCACCTCGCTGTCGCCGAGGCCGTAGACCTTGGTGGCGTCGACCGCGCCGGCGGCGGCCCGCGGGGTGGGAGCGGTGGAGATGACCGTCGTGGAGTCGCTCATCCCCCCGGTCTAGTCGTCCTCTCCTCCTCGATCATCCGCGACGCCGACCCAACCGGTGTGACACCTGGCTACCGAGCACCCTGACGATTGGTCGGTTCGCCCGTCGGCTCGCCTCCTCTAGCCTCCGCACACGATGGCGACGATCGTCTGCGCCTCGTGTTCCAGCCCCGTCCCGGCCGGCGCCCGCTTCTGCCCGTCGTGCGGCGCGGCCACGGGCCCGGTCATCGGCGCGATCGAGGAGCGTCGCGTCGTCACCGTGCTGTTCGCCGACATCGTCGGTTACACGACGCTGGCCGAGCGGCTCGACCCCGAGACGGTCAAGCGGCTGATCGAGGGCTGCTTCGAGCGGCTGGTCGCCGACATCGACCGGTTCGGCGGTCGCGTCGACAAGCTGCTCGGCGACGCCATCCTGGCGCTGTTCGGCGCGCCGGTCGCTCACGAGGACGACGCCGAGCGGGCCGTGCGGGCCGGCCTGCGCATGCAGGAATCGCTGCGCCAGTACGTCGCCGAGCGCGACGGGGACGGGATCGCCTCCGGCATCCAGATGCGCGTCGGCATCAACACCGGTGAGGTGCTCGTCGGCACGCTGGCCGGCACCGACTACACGGCGATGGGCGACGTCGTGAACACCGCCTCCCGGCTGCAGGGGCTGACCCCGCCGGGCGGCGTGCTGATCGGCAGCGCCACGGCCTCCTTGTGCTCGCCGGCCATCGAGCGCGAGCCGTTCGGCGTGACCGCCATCCGCGGGCGCGAGCAGCTCGAGCAGTCGTGGCT
>JACCUL010000280.1 GCA_013811855.1 Acidimicrobiia bacterium | reverse complement strand
GGACGACGACGCCGCCGGCCTGCGCCGCCTGATCGGCGAGTTGGAGACATGGCTGGCCGAGATCACCGGCTACGACGCCGTCTCCGTGCAGCCCAACGCCGGCAGCCAGGGCGAGCTGGCCGGACTGTTGGCGATCCGCGCCTACCACCGGTCACGGGGCGACGAGACGAGGACGATCTGCCTGATCCCCTCGAGTGCCCACGGCACGAATGCGGCCAGCGCGGTGATGGCCGGGCTCGACGTGGTCGTGCTGCGTACCGACGAGGGCGGCAACGTCGACGTCGCCGAACTGCACGCCAAGCTCGACCAGGCCGGCGACCGGATCGCCGCGATCATGCTGACCTACCCGTCGACCCACGGCGTGTTCGAGACGGCCATCGGCGAGATCTGCGCCGCCGTGCACGACGCCGGCGGCCAGGTGTACGTGGACGGGGCCAACCTCAACGCGCTCGTCGGGGTGGCCCGACCCGGTCGGTTCGGTTCGGACGTCAGCCACCTCAACCTCCACAAGACGTTCTGCATCCCCCACGGTGGCGGCGGCCCCGGTGTCGGCCCGGTCGGCGTGCGCGCCCACCTGACGCCGTTCCTGCCCGGCCATCCGCTCCTGGAGAGCGCCGTCGGGCCGGTGTCGGCGGCACCGTACGGCTCGGCCGGGATCCTGCCCATCTCGTGGTCCTACATCGCGCTGATGGGCCCCGCTGGGCTGGCCCGCGCCACAGCCGTGGCGATCTGCTCGGCCAACTACGTCGCCACCCGCCTCGATCCACACTTCCCCGTGCTGTACACGGGCGCCCGCGGTCGAGTCGGTCACGAGTGCATCGTCGACCTGCGCCCGCTGACCAGGGCGACGGGCGTGACGGTCGACGACGTCGCCAAGCGGCTCATCGACTACGGGTTCCACGCGCCGACGATGAGCTTCCCGGTGGCCGGCACGTTGATGATCGAGCCCACCGAGAGCGAGACCAAGTCCGAGCTCGACCGCTTCTGCGCGGCGATGATCGCCATCAAGGACGAGATCGACCGCGTCGCCTCGGGTGAGTGGGCGCTCGGGACCAGCCCCTTGCGCTTGGCGCCCCACACCGCCGAGGAGCTGCTCGGCGAGTGGGGCCGACCGTACGCGCGGGAAGTGGGCGCCTATCCAGTGGCGTCGTTGCGGGCGGCGAAGTACTTCCCGCCCGTGTCGCGCGTCGACGCCGCCGGCGGCGACCGCCACTTGATCTGCTCCTGCGAGCCGTTGGAGGCCTATGCGACGGAGCTCGTCGAGGCCGGAACTAGCGTCGGCGGCCATGGCTGAGCCCGCCGCCGGACGAAACGATCCCTTCTCGGACATGATCTCGATCGTGGCCGGCCCGATCGCGGCCGTGATCCGGTCGTTCGAGCAGCTCCGGCGCGGCGCCGACGACCTGATGAAGGGGCTGGAGAACTTCAACGCCACGATGGAGAACCTCAACGAGACGGCCGGACGGGTGAACCGGCTGCTCAACGACTTCGAGGAGCCGGTCAGGGCGATGCTGCCGCAACTGACGCGTGTCGTGCAGATGGCCGAGGACGTCTCGGCCCGGATGAGCGGACCGCTCGACCAGGTTGTGCCCGGGATCACCCGTCTGGCCGAGACCCTCAACTCCCCCGTCCTGCGCACTCTGCCCACCGATCTCGGCCAGTTCATGGACGTGGTCAACGACCTCGCCCGCCGCCTGTCGCCACTCGGTCAGATCGCCGAGCAGGCCGGCGGGCTGTTCGGCCTGCGCATCCCGGGCTTCCCCGCTCGACCGAGCTCCCGGGCCACCGCCCCGGCGCCACCCGTCAGCGCAATGACGATCCCGCCCGCCCCGCCGGCGAAGCGGGCGCCGGCGAAGAGAGCCGCGGCGACGGCGTCGACGGCCAGGAAGGCGACGGCCAAGAAGGCAACGTCCAAGAAGGTGGTCGCGAAGAGATCGACGACGAAGAAGAAATCGACGGCCCGCATGGCGTCGAGGGGCTGATCGACCGATCAGCCGGCGGACGTCACGAACGGCGTCGTCGTGACCGTGCCGGCGAGCGCCGTGCCCCGCACGTCGACGGTGACCGGCGTGCCGACCTCGACATCAGGCGGCAGGAACGCCAACGCGATGCCGTGGCCGAGCACGGGTGAGAAGTTGCCACTGGTCACCTCGCCGACGATCCCGTCCTGACCGTCGAGCCGCACGGGACACCCGGCGCGCGGTGGGCGCCGTCCCGCGGTGGCGATCCCGGCCAGGCGTCGACTGATCCCCCGGCCCCGTTCCGTCGCCAACGGGGTCCGGCCGCGGAACCCGGGTTTGGCCCAGGCGACGACCCAGCCCAACCCTGCCTGGAGCGGCGTGATCCCGGTGCCGAGCTCGTGGCCGTACAGCGGCAGCCCCGCCTCCAAGCGCAACGTGTCCCGAGCGCCGAGCCCGGCCGGCTCGATGCCGGCGGCGGTCACCGCCTCCCACAACGCCGTCGCCGACTCGGCGGGAACGGCGATCTCGACACCCGGCTCGCCCGTGTAGCCGGTCCCGGCGACGATGCACCCGGTCCTCTGCCACGTGGCCGTCGCCACCCGGAACCGCCGGACCGCGGCAGCTTCCGGGAACACCGCGGCAAGTCGTTGACGGGCCGCCGGTCCCTGCACGGCGAGCACGGCCCGCTCGTGGGTGGTCTCGCGACCACCGACGGCATCGCGCACTCGGTCGGTGTTGGAGGCGTTGGGCATCACGTCGAAGCGGTCGCCGCCCGAGCTGTCCGGGTGCCACCACACGATGATGTCGTCGAGCACGGAAGCGTCGGTGTCATCGAGCAAGTGGGTGTACTGAGCCCGACCCGGCGCAACCTTGCCGAGGTCGTTGGTGAATGCCGCCTGCAGCCGGTCGAGCGCGTCCGGTCCGTCGACTCGGACCGTGCCGAGATGTGAGACGTCGAACACCACGGCATCACGCCGGCAGGCCAGATGTTCGGCGATGGTCCCCGGCCCGTACTCGAGAGGCATGTCCCAACCGCCGAACGGCACCATTCGCGCCCCCAGCCGGCGGTGGACGTCGTCGAGCGGCGACCGTTCCAGCGCCATCGGGGCCGGACCGCCCGGCGGCTAGCCGACGCTCCGGCCGGCGTCGGCGGCGTCGGCGTCCAGCGGGGTGAGCTGGGCGTCGATGTCGTCTTTGACGCCGGCGAGCGGCAGCACGTTGAGCACGCCCTGGCCCCGGCGCAGGACGTCGACCAGCTCGTCGCCGTCACAGAGCACGACCTGGGTGCCGCTGATGACGATGTGCGCCGAGGCGATGTCGCTGCCGACGTGCTGGCGCAGGTAGGCGAACACCTCGCGCACCGACTCGAGGCGGATGCCGGCGTCGAGCAGCGTCTTGATCACCCGCAGCTCCAACAGGTCGCGGTACGAG
>JACCUL010000279.1 GCA_013811855.1 Acidimicrobiia bacterium | reverse complement strand
CATCCGGGCTCGCCGGCCCGCCGGGCGGCGTCGGCGTACCGGGCCAGCACGGGGTCGGTGGGCGCGCCGCCGGCCATCAGCAGGCACCGTCCGATGCGCACGCGGCGACGGTGTCGTCCCAAGGGACGGTGAGCGGCAGTCGACCCATGATCAGCTCGGCGGCACTGGGGAAGCAGGCCAGGCAGCGGTCGTTGATCCGCCACCAGCTCGACGTGCCGGTGCGTTCGACGAGGACGAAACAGGTCTCGCCGAGGATCTGCAGGTGATGGGAGACCGTCGATTGGCCAACGTCGAGGGCGGCGACGATCTCGCCGACGTTCATCGGCCGCGCCTCGGTGACCAGGAGGTGCAGGATCAGGACGCGCGTCGGGTCGCCGAGCGCCTTGAACCAGCCGGCCCACGTTGTGGCGTCGTCACGGGACATATTCATCGACCATTGACGATATTCGATGAACTCGGTAGTGTCCACCCCCATCGCATCGACAATCATCGATCAACCAAGGAGTTCGTGATGAGACTGCAGCTGGCCCTCAACGTCGCCGACCTCGACGAAGCCGTCGACTTCTACACCCGCATGTTCGGCGTCGGCCCGGCCAAGCTCCGCCCCGGCTACGCCAATTTCGCCATCGAGCAGCCACCGCTCAAGCTGGTGCTCTTCGAAGGCGCCGGCGATTCCGGATCCATCAACCACCTCGGTGTCGAGACCGAGACCGCCGCCGAGGTCGTGGCCGCTGACGCCCGCATCGGTGCCGCCGGCTTGGACACCACCGGCGTCGACGACACGGTGTGCTGCTACGCGGAGAAGACCGAGACGTGGGTCCACGGCCCCGACGGGACGCGCTGGGAGTGGTACGTCAAGAAGGCCGACGCCGACCAACTCGTCAACGTCGTCGTCGGGGCCGACGACGGTGGTTCGGGCACAACGTGTTGCGCCTCGTGAGCCACGACGTCCGCCGCCAGACCGGGAACAAATAGCTCATCAACTATTGACTCACTGTTCGGTGAGTGACATGCTCTGAGCGTGCGCGCCCATCCACTCGACGTTCGCTCGGCGCGCCACGCCGCACTCGGCGACCCCGTCCGGCTGGCGATCGTCGATGAGCTGAGCGTCTCGGATCGGTCGCCCGTCGAGCTGCGGCGGCTGACCGGCACCGAGTCGAACCTGCTGGCCCATCATCTCGACGTGCTCGAAGACGTCGGGCTCATCATCCGGAAACGTTCGAGCGGCGACGGTCGACGCCGGTACGTGCAGCTCGAACGAGACGCGTTGCGCGAGCTCGTCCCCGGGTCACGGCTGGCCCGCCAGCCCGTGCTCTTCGTCTGCACGCAGAACTCCGCACGATCCCAACTGGCGGCCGCGCTGTGGACGGTGCTGGCCGAACGCCCGGCCGACAGTGCCGGCACCCATCCCGCGGCTCGCGTGCACCACGGCGCGGTGCAGGCGGGGCGCCGAGCGGGTCTCGACCTCGACCACGCCTCACCTCGATCGCTCGACGACATCACGATCGGTGATCGGCTCGTGGTCACGGTGTGCGATCGCGCCCACGAGGAGCTCGACGCCGGCCCGGCGTGGTTGCACTGGTCGATCGCCGATCCGATCCAGACCGCGTCCCCTGCGGCCTTCGATCGCACCGTCCGCGAGCTCCGTCGCCGCATCACCGCGCTGATCGACGTGGCGTGATGAAGGAGCGAGACTTCGAGCGAGCGAATCAGCGTTGCGGTGCTTCTTCGTCGCCGGCTTTGCGGCGACGCGCTCGCTGGTGCCCGGCGGTCGATCCAGCGAACCCGTCTCACAACGCAAGGGTGCAACAGTGAGCGAGCTGGCGACCCAGCCGGAGACCTGCACCGGCACCATCGGCGCCGATCTCCCCCGACGTCTCGTCGCCGAGGCGATCGGCACCGCGTTGTTGATCGTCGCCGTCGTTGGATCCGGGATCATGGCCAGCCGCCTCTCCCCCGGCGATGTCGGCCTCCAGCTGCTGGAGAACGCCGCCGCCACCGCCGGCGCGCTGACCGCGTTGATCCTGATCTTCGGGGCCGTGTCCGGCGCCCACTTCAACCCCGTGGTCACGCTCGTCGACCGGGCCAACGGTGACATCGCCACCCGCGACGCCGTCGCCTACATCGCCGCCCAGGTCATCGGCGGATGCGCCGGCGCCGTCGTCGCCAACCTGATGTTCGAACTGCCAGCCGTCAACGTCGCCACCACCGACCGGTCGTCGGGGGCGCTGTGGCTCTCCGAGGTCGTTGCCACGGTCGGCCTGCTGCTCGTCATCAACGGCTGCGTGCGCAGCGGCCGGGCGAGCGTCGTGGCGTTCGCCGTCGGATTGTGGATCGGTGGCGCCTACTGGTTCACGTCATCGACGAGCTTCGCCAACCCGGCCGTCACCATCGCCCGCACCCTGTCGGACAGCTTCGCCGGGATCGCCCCCTCGTCGGCACCGATGTTCGTCGCCATGCAGCTCGTCGGCGCTGCGCTGGCCTACGCGCTGATCCGCTTCCTCTTCCCGCCCGTCGACGCCGGCCCGACCCGACCCAGCTGACCCGCCACAGGAGCGACGCACCCATGCCCGACCTCAACAGCCTCTCCATCGACCAGCGGTACGCCGTGCGGGTGGCCGCGGCGACCCTCCACACCGAGTTCGGCGGGTCGTTCTCCGCCGAGACCATCGAGCGGTTCCTCGAGACCAGCTACGACCAGTTCGCCGACCGGGCCAAGTTCACCAACTTCCTGCCCCTGATGGCCGAACGGTTCGCCCGGCAGCGACTCCGCGCCCTCGCCAAGGTCGAAGGCGTCGGCGACGACGGCACCCCGATCGTGCTGTTCCTGTGCGTGCACAACGCCGGTCGCTCCCAGATGGCCCTCGGCTGGTTCAACCACCTCGCCGACGGTCGCGCCGTGGCCTGGTCCGGCGGCTCCGAACCCGGCACCGAGATCAACCCTGCCGCCATCGCGGCGATGGCCGAGGTCGGCATCGACATCACCACCGAGTTCCCCAAACCGTGGACGGAGGAGATCATCCGCGCCGCCGACGTGGTCGTCACGATGGGCTGTGGTGACGCCTGCCCCCTCTACCCGGGCAAGCACTACGAGGACTGGGAGCTGGACGACCCCGCCGGACGGGATGTCGCCGACATCCGGCCGATCCGCGACGAGATCCACGCCCGCGTCGAGACCCTGCTCAGCCAGATCGGCGCGGTCGCCTCTTGACCTTCCATCCGTCTCGCACCCGACGCTGACGTGCCCGAAGTGTGAGCTGTCGATGCAGATATCCGCTGTCTGCAGTCACAGTTCCGGTCCATCGACGCGGCCCGTGCGCCACGTGCCCGCGGCGCCGGGTGCGATGATCGGCCGATGGCCGTGCACCACCAGGTCGCCACGCTGCTCGAAGGACTGGCCGCGCTCCGGCTGCCGGATCTCGAGGACTCCACACCGGAGGAGGCCAGAGCCATCCGCGCCGCGCTGTTGCGGCCGTCGCCGGAGCCGATCGGCGAAGTCGCCGACATCGAGGCCGGCGGCGTGCCGGCCCGCCTCTACCGCCCCGTGACGAGCCGGTCGGCGGGGCTGCTCGTCTACCTGCACGGTGGCGGCTGGGTGCTCGGCGACGTCGACAGCCACGACGACGTCTGCCGGGCGCTCGCCAACCGGGGCGGATGCCTGGTGCTGTCCGTCGACTACCGCCTGGCGCCCGAGGACCCGTTCCCGGCGGCTGTCGACGACGCCGTCACGGCCACGCGGTGGGCCTCCGAGCACGCCGCCGAGCTCGGCGCCGACCCCGAGCGACTGGCCATCGGCGGTGACTCCGCCGGCGGCAACCTGGCCGCCATCGTGGCCAACGCAGCCATCGTCCCGCTGTGCTACCAACTCCTCGTCTACCCGAGCACCGACGTGCGCATGACCCATCCGTCGGTCGCCGAGAACGCCGACGGCTACTTCCTCACGGCCGCCGGGATGCGCTGGTTCTTCGACCACTACATCGGTCGGCACCTCGCCGGCGGCGGCTCACCCGAGGACCCGCGCATCTCCCCGCTGTGCGCCGACGACGCGGCGCTCGCCGCCGGACCGCCGGCGATGGTGATCACCGCCGAGTACGACCCACTGCGCGACGAGGGCGCGGCCTACGCCCGGCGGCTGGCCGACGTGGGCGTGCCGACGAGCCATGTCCACTTCGAGGGCCAGATCCACGGCTTCTTCTCGATGTTCGAGCTGCTCGACGACGCTCGGTCGGCGCATGCGCTGGCCGCGGAGGCGCTGCACACGGCGTTCTCGCGATGACCTGACACTCCATCGCCACGGTGCCGGCCCGCTTTCAGGCTGGACGCCATGCCTGCCGCGTACGCCATCGCCCATCTCCGCACCCCGCAGATCAACGCCGAGGTGCTCGACCTCCTCGACCGCATCCAGGCCACGCTCGACTCCTGTGGAGGCCGCAGCCTCGTCCACGGCGGCGACGTCGAGGTCGTCGAAGGCCCGTGGCCGGGGACCATCGTCGTCATCCAGCTCCCCGGCGTGGACGACGCCAGGGCTTGGTACCAGTCGCCCGGCTACCAGGCCATCTTGCCGCTGCGCACGAACAACATCGCAGGCGAGGCGATCATCGTCGGCGGTGTCGACATCGGCTACGACCCTGCGAACATCGCCGCCGCCCTGCGCGCGCCGCGGCCTCGGCAACCTGATTGCCGTGGAGGCCGCAGCCCTTCGGCCTCTCCGGCCGCCCGGGTGAACGTCTGGCCGCGCGAGGCGACGGGTAGGTTGCCGGACCGTGGCCGACCGCTCGACGTTCGCCGAGCAGGCGATGGTCTTCGCGCCGCAGCTGTACTCGGTGGCGCTGCGCATGACCCGCAACCCCGCCGACGCCGAAGACCTCCTGCAGGAGACGTTCCTGCGCGGCTACCGCGGCTTCGAGGGCTTCACGCAGGGCACCAACCTCCGGGCATGGCTGTTCCGGATCCTCACCAACACCTTCATCAACAGCTACCGGGCCAAGCAGCGACGCCCGCTCGAGCGGGACCTGGCCGACGTCGAGGACCTCTACCTGTACCGGCGGCTCGGATCCCTGGAGGAGCTGCGAGCCAGTCGCTCGGCCGAGGACCAGCTCTTCGACATGTTCACCGACGACGAGGTCAAGCAGGCCCTGGAGGACCTGCCGGAGATCTTCCGGCTGCCGATCCTGCTGGCCGACGTCGAAGGTTTCGCCTACAAGGAGATCGCCGAGATCCTCGACATCCCGATCGGCACCGTCATGTCGCGCCTCCATCGGGGAAGAAAGGCGCTGCACAAGGCGTTGTTCGACTTCGCCCATGCCCGAGGTCTGGTGGGCGCCGGCGACTCATCGACCGCCACCTCGACCTCCACCTCCAGCACCACACCGACGGACCGAGACGATGCCTGACTGCGACGACACACTGCGCGAGCTGCAGACCTTCCTCGACGGTGAGTTGAGCGACGATGCCGTCGGCACGATGCAGGCCCACCTCGACGGCTGTCCCGACTGCCTGCAGGCCTTCGACTTCCACGCCGAGCTGCGTTCGGTCATCGCCGCCAAGTGCCACGACGCGCTGCCGCCCGGCCTCCTGGCCCGCCTCGAGCAGTGTCTCCAGGCCGACATCGACGGCGACGGCCGCATCGGTTAGCCCCGACGCGCTGCCGGTTAGCCTGCGCGCATGCTCTGCTTGCTCGGCCTGCTCGGCTCGCTCGGCTTGCTCGCAGCCAACATCTGGCACTGGTGGATCGGTGTCGTGCTGACGGCCGTCAGCGTCCTTACCGTCGGCGGACTGGTGGCGAGCTATCTGAAGAACATCACGGCGACCCGCTACCCCGACCGTCGTCACCGCGACGAGAAGTAGAGCGGCGCGGTGGATGGCGGTCCGGCGCCGGCGGACCTCCTGTCCCGCTGCCGCTTCCCTGCCGCGGGCAGCGCCGTCGACTGCGCCTTCTCCGGCGGCGCCGACTCCACGGCGCTGGTGGTGCTCGCCGTCGCCGCCGGCTGTCGCGTCACCGCGGTTCACGTGGATCACGGGCTCCGCGCGTCGTCCGGGGACGAGGCCGCGGCCGCCCGCCACC
>JACCUL010000236.1 GCA_013811855.1 Acidimicrobiia bacterium | reverse complement strand
CCCACTCCCCGCCGACACCGGCGACGACGCCGGCGACGCCGTCGCCGACGGCCCCTCCGAGCCGACCGGCCCTGATGTGGCGCTCGACCCGTCGCCACCGCCGTCGCAGGCGACCAGCGCGAGGAGGGCGCAGGCCACGGCCGCGACTCGACGAACGGCTGGCGAGCGCCGGGGTCTCACGTGGTCGGTCGCTGGAGCACGGCCCGCAGCGCAGCCTCCAGCTGCGGATGGATGTGGGCGAAACCGTCGGTCACGAGCGCGGCCGGCGCCACCCGCTGGCTGGAGAAGAGCAGCGCGTCGGCGAGCTCGCCGCCGAGCAGCAGCTTGGGCCCGAACCGCGGCACGGGCACGAACGACGGCCGACGCAGGACGTGTCCGAGCGTGCGCGCGAAGTCCCGGTTCGTGACGGGCTCGGGGGCCGTGAGGTTGACCGGTCCGGCGACGTCGCTGTCCAGCAGGTGTACGAGCGCGGCGACGACATCGGGGAGCGAGATCCAGCTCATCCACTGCCGCCCGTCGCCGAACCGCCCGCCGACGCCGAGCTTGAACAGCGGCAGCATGCGCTTGAGCGCACCGCCGTGGTCGGCGAGCACGATCCCGGTCCGGAGGTGGACGACCCGGGCGCCGGCGGCCTCGGCCGTCGCCGTGCTGGCCTCCCAGGCGCAGGCGACGGACGCCAGGAAGTCGTCGCCCAGGCTCGACGACTCGTCGAGCCGCTCGTCGCTCCGGTCGCCGTAGATGCCGATCGCCGAGCCGGACAGGAAGACGCGCGGTCCGCTCGGTCGCGCCGCGATCGCTTCGGCGAGGAGGTTCGTCGACCGGGTGCGGCTCTCGAGCAGCGTGCGCTTGTACGACTCCGTCCAGCGATGGTCGCCGATGCCGGCGCCGGCCAGGTTGACGACGGCGTCGATCCCGTCGAGCGCGGCCGGATCGAGTCGACCGGCGGCGGGGTCCCACCCGATGTCGTCGGGCGCGGCGTCGTCGCCGCGTGACAGCCGCACCGGCTGGTGCCCCGACTCGACGAGGCGCTCGACGAGGGCCGAGCCGATCAAACCATGGGAACCGGAGACGGCGACACGCACGTCGCACACGGTATGTGCTGGACCGGGACCGACCCGATTCCCCGCGAGGACACTGGGAGACGTCCCCGGCGGGCCGAACGGTCGTCGGTACGCTGCGGCCCTTCGTGAACGAGGTGACTGCGAGGAGAGCAACGTGACCGATGGCGGCACCTGGGGTCCCCCCCAACCCCAACCGGGATCGACCCCACCCCCGCCCCCGTCCGGCGACGCCACGGCGGCGCTGGAGCCGGCGACGCCGGCCCCGTCGCGTTCGCGCGGCAAGGTGATCGCCGCATCCGTCGGGGCCGTGGCCGTGATCGCCGCCGGCATCTTCGCCATCACCCGGTTCACGTCCGACCGCGCCGAGGGCGGCGCTTCGTCGCCCGAGGAGGCCGGGCTCGACATGATGACGGCGCTCGAGAACGAGGACCTGCTCGGCGTGATCGACGTCCTGTTGCCGGGAGAGCGGGACACGATGCGCGACCCGGCCCGCGAGCTCGTGTCGGAGCTCCGCCGCATCGAGGTGCTCAGCGACGACGCCGATCTGTCGTCGGTCGGCGGGCTCGACGTCGTCGTCGAGGACGTCTCCGTCGACGTCGACGAGACCAACGTCGAGGACATCGCTCTCATCCGGGTGAACTTCGAAGGCACGGCATCCGTCGACGGGGAGGCGCTTCCGATCGGCGACTTGATCCTCGACAACGCGGAGGTCGAACGGGCCGCGCTCGACGTCGACGCGCCGCCGACGACGGAGGTCGCCTTGCCGCTCGTCGCCGTGCGGGAGGAGGGGCGTTGGTACGTCAGCGCGTTCTACTCCGTGGCCGAGCTGGCCCGCCAGCAGGCGCGGCCCGAGTCGGAGATCCCGACCGAGGGCGTCGCACCGATCGGCGCCGAGAGCCCCGAGGAAGCGGTCGACGGCATGATCCAGGCCGTCATCGAGCTGAACCTCGAGGGCGTCGTCGCCCGCCTCAACCCCGACGAGTTCGAGGCCCTGCAGCGGTACGCGCCGCTCTTCCTCGATGACGCCCAGCGGGACCTCGACGAGGCGGTCGCCGAGGCCGACGTCGACATCGAGGTGACCGGGATCGAGTACGACGTGACCGGCGACGGCGACACCCGTCAAGTCCTCCCGACGGCGTTCACGGTCGAGGCGTCGGCGGAGGGTGAGTCGGCGACGATCGAGCTGACCGACGGCTGCGTACTGATCGACAGCGACGAGCAGACGGTCAACACGTGCGAGCTCGTCGACGACCTGCCGGAGCTCGAGGACATCTTCGACGATCCGCAGCCGGTCCAGAACTTCCTCGACCAGCTCGAGGCGACGTTCTCCGACTTCGACGCCCCAGGCATCGTCGTCAAGGAGGTCGACGGTGGCTGGTACGTCAGCCCGATGGCGACGGGGGCCGCGGCGATGCTGTCGGTCGTGCGGGCCCTCGATCGCGACGAGATCGAGAACCTTCAGGAGTCGTTCGCCGACGTGTTCGAGGCCGTCCTCGGCGGGAGCACGGTCGACATCCCGGACTTCGACGAGCTCCCCGACCTGGACGACGAGTCAGCGGACGACGACAGCGACGCGGGGCCGCCCCCGACGGTGTCGTCGGTGCCGGTGCCGAGCGGGCCGTTGCCCGGGTCGGTGCCGACGTCGGCCGGGGAGACGTGCTACGCGGAGCGGGAGGCCGACGCCGCGGCTGCCTGCTTCCAGGACCTGATCGACGCCGGCGATGTGGACCCGATCATGGTGCCCGCCTTCTTGCGCTTCCCGGAATGCGGTCTGGCCGAGGCGTATTGGGGTGGCGAGTACTTCTCGCTGCCGGACGACGAGTTCATCGCCCTCGTCGAGCCGGCGGTGCCGTGCTTCGAGGCGCTCCTTTCCACCGGCGAGATCGAAGAGAACGAGCTGCCCATCGAGCTCTCCGACTTCGAATGCCTCGACGGGCGCAACTGGTACACGGCCATCGAGGACACCGACTACAACGCCGCTCTCCAGGAGTGCGCCTACGGCTGATCAGCCCGACGCCGCGGTCAGGGCCGCGTCGATCTGCTCGCCGTCGATCGCCCCGAAGAACGTCGTGACCTCGCCGTCGACGTCGACGACGGCGAGGGCCGGCTGGATGGGCACCTCGAAGCGGTCGTAGATCTCACCTGCGGGATCGCTGATCTGCGGGAACGTCAGCGCGTGGCGGTCGATGAACTCGGCGAACTCGGCGTCGTCGCCGGCCCAGGCCACGCCGACGAACTGCGCTCTCCCGGCCCACCGTGCTGCTGCATCCTCGACCGAGGGCGCTTCCCGGTTGCAGGTCACTCAATACGGCGCCCAGAACCAGAACGCGATCGGCGCACCGGCGTATCGAGCGGTGTCGATCGTGCCCCCGCCGACCGCGGGAGCGGCGAAGACGGCCGGTCCCGTGACGGCGCCGGTGGCCGTCCTCGACGTCGTCGCCGCGGTGGCCGTCGGCACGGTCCCGGTGGCCGCGGTCGTGCCACTCGTCGCGTCCTGGCCGCTCGCCCCACCGCCGCAGGCGGCCAGCGACAGCGCGGCGATCACCCCGACCGTCAGCACGCGCATCACGGACGGAACGGTACCGGCGGGGTGGCGGCTCGTGCGGTCGGGGCCGTTCGTATCCTGCGCCGGTGCGCACCCGCACCCTGCTGCTCCTCGCCGTCGCCTGCGGGGTCGCCATCCTCGCCGCCGGCGTCGTGCAGCTCATCCGCCTGGCCGGCCACGAGGCGCCCCCGGCGTCGGTCGCCGTCGGGACGGCGGTCCGGTTGGGTGACGTGGTCGTCACCGTCGAGTCCGTCGCCGCCGTCGACGACGAGCTGGTCGTGCGGGTGGAGATCGGCGGCGTCGACGACCCCGATGGCATCGACGAGTTCCGCCTGGTCGTGCCCGGTGCGTCCGTGGCCCCGACGGCGCCCTCTGCGGCCGATCGGTGCGCCGTCGTGACCGAGCGCTGGCAGCGCTGCACGATCGCTTTCCGGGTGCCGCCCGACGCCGGTTCCAGCCGGGTTCTGCTGTACCGGCGGGGTGACGAACGAGCCCGCTGGGACCTCGCCGGCGCCTGACCGCGCGTCGCCGACCGGGCGCTACGGTGACCCAGTCCCCAACCAGGGCCGCCGCCCGCGGTCCCGACCGAGAGAGGTGATCCCGACGGCCGATCAGTTCGACCTGGTGGTGATCGGGGGCGGACCGGGTGGATACGCCGCTGCGCTGTACGCCGCTTCGGCCGGCGTGCGCGTCGCCATGGTCGAGATGGACGCCCTCGGCGGCACGTGCCTGAACCGGGGCTGCATCCCGGCCAAGGCGTTCCTCGAGACGGCGGCCGTGCACCGCCACGTCCAGCACGCCGCCGAGTTCGGCATCGAGGCCGGCCCGCCGTCGGTCAACTTCGCCGTCACCCAGGAGCGCAAGCGCAAGATCGTCGCCGGCCTGGTCGGCGGCATCGCCGCCATGTGCAAGGGCCGCAAGGTGCAGGTCTACAACGGGGTCGGGCGGCTGGGCGCCGGCAGGACCGTCACCGTCACCGGCAACGACGGCTCGACGGCCGAGATCACCGGCACCAGCGTGATCCTCGCCTCCGGTTCGGTGCCTCGGCTGATCCCCAATTTCGAGCGGGGCGGGCCGATCCTGACCAGCGACGAGGTGCTCGACCTCGACCACGTGCCCGAGCGGCTCGCCGTCATCGGCGGCGGGGCGATCGGCTGCGAGTTCGCGTCGACGTTCGCCGACCTCGGCGCCCGGGTGACCATCCTCGAAGGGCTGCCCAAGATCCTTCCCGGGCTCGACGACGACGTCGCCCAGGTCGTGGTGCGCAGCTTCAAGAAGAAGCAGATCGACATCCGCACCGGCGTACGGGTCACCGGCCACTCGCCGACCGACGGGGGCGGCACCGTCGTCAATTTCGGCGACGACGAGCACCTCGAGGTCGACGCCGTCGTCGTGTCAGTCGGCCGCCGCCCGTTCGCCGACGAGCTCGGCCTCGACGGCACCGCCGTCGAGGTGGATCAACGCGGCTTCGTCGTCGTCGACGACCACTGCCGCACCGGCGAGGACGGGGTCTACGCCATCGGCGACCTGATCGACACGCCGCAGCTGGCCCACGTCGGCTACGCCGAGGCGATCCTCGTCGTCAAGCAGACACTCGGCGAGCCGGCGATGCCCGTGATGTACGACCGGGTGCCGTGGGCTATCTACTGCCACCCCGAGGTGGCGTGGGCCGGGCCCGACGAGCAGCAGGCCAAGGCCGCCGGCTACGACGTCGTCGTGGCGAAGCACCCGTTCAAGTTCAACTCGCGAGCGCAGATCCTGGGCGAGACCGACGGGCTGGCCAAGATCATCGCCCAGAAGGGCCCCGACGGCCGGCCGGGCCGCGTGCTCGGCGTGCACATGGTCGGGCCGTGGGTCACCGAGCAGCTCAGCGGCGGGTACCTGGCCGTCAACTGGGAGGCCACGGTCGACGAGATCGCCGAGTTCATCCAACCCCACCCGAGCTTGACGGAGCTGTTCGGCGAGACCGTGCTGTCGCTGACCGGCCGCAACTTCAACGGCTGAGTTGATCGAAGAGGAGACACCGCATGGCCGATGTGACCCTGCCCCAGCTCGGTGAGACCGTCACCGAAGGGACGATCACCCAATGGTTCAAGCAGGTCGGTGACTCGGTCGCCGCCGACGAGCCGTTGTTCGAGGTGTCGACGGACAAGGTCGACACGGAGGTGCCGTCGCCGGTCGCCGGCACGTTGACCGAGATCCGCGCCCAGGAGGGCGACACCATCGCCGTCGGCACCGTCATCGCCGTGGTGGGCGACGGCGATGCGCAGCCCGCGGGCGGGGCGGAGGAACCGGGCGAGCAGGGGGCCGAGGCGAACGCGGAGCCCGAAGCGGCACCGGCCGACGCCCCCGTCGAGGCCACCGAGCCGGGCGAGTCACCGTCGGCCGGCGAGGCCGCGGCGACGGAGGCACCCGAGACGACCGGGACCGAGTCC
>JACCUL010000204.1 GCA_013811855.1 Acidimicrobiia bacterium | reverse complement strand
GTCGAGCCCGGCGCCGTGACGCTCGTCCCGGACCGCCACGGCGACGGGACGAACGTGATGGCGCTCCCGGTCGACGTCGCGCTGGCCGCGGCCTACGGCGGCGGGTCGTTCGCCCGCCATCTCGCCCGGGCGACGGCGAGCGGCGTGGCCGTCTCGGTGCACCACGACCCGCGCCTCGAACTGGACGTCGACACGCCCGCCGACCTCGCCCATCCCCTGCTCCAGGACGTCCTGCCGGCATGGCTGCGAACGAGCCTGGCCAACCCGGAGTGACGGCGAGCGGCTGGACGCTCGACCGGCCGGTCCCGGCGTCCGCTCTCGCCGTCGCTGCCCACCCCGACGACGCCGAGTTCGGGGCCGGCGGGACGCTCGCGAAGTGGGCGGCCGCCGGCTGCGTCGTCCATCACCTCGTCTGCACGGACGGCTCGAAGGGCACGTGGGACGTCGACGCCGATCTCGACGCCCTCGTCGTCCGCCGGCGCGAGGAGCAGGCCGAGGCGGCGCGACGGCTCGCCGGGTCGAACGCCGGGGAGGTGCGCTTCCTCGATCGGGTCGACGGCGACCTCGCCGCCGATCGGGAGACGGTCGGCGACGTCGCCCGGATCATCAGGGAGCTGCGGCCGGAGATCGTGCTCGGCCACGACCCGTGGAAGCGCTATCGGCTCCACCCGGACCACCGCCACGCCGGGTTGCTGGTCTGCGACGCGGTCGTCGCCGCTCGCGATCCGCACTTCTTCCCCGAGCACCGCCTCGCCCACCACCGCCCGTCGGCACTGCTGCTCTGGGAGGCCGACGCGGCCAACCACGTCGAGGACGTGACGGCCACCGTCGACCGCAAGCTGGCGGCGCTGGAGGCCCACGTCAGCCAGTTCGAGACGACCATGCGCGCCGCCGACGACAGCGAGCTGGAACCGTTCCGCGCCCGCATCCGCGCCCGCCTCGCCGAGCTCGGCGCCCCGCACGGCCTCGCCGCCGCCGAGGTCTTCGCCGCCATCACCGACCTCTGATCCAGCCGGTGCGCTCGTTTCTGGGTGCGAATCGTCTCGAATCTGAGACGCTGGCGGGCCCAGATCCCGGAAATCAGGGAGGGGCGAACTGGCCGGCGCGGCGGCCTCGACCCGGTGGGCCGGCGAAGGCCTGGGCGATGTCCAGCCACGCGTCGGCGACGGGTCCGTCGGCGTGCACGTCGACGTCGTCGCGATGGCGGCGTCGGGTGACGAGCAGGCAGAAGTCCAGGGCCGGTCCGGTCACCCGGTCGACGGCCGCCTCGGCTCCCCATGTCCACGTGTCGCCCGTCGGTCCCGTCAGCTCCACCCGGACGTCGACGTCGGGGACGACTCGACCGTGGGCCATGAAGCTGAAGGGCCGGGCCCCGACGCCGATGTGCGCCACGTGGCGCAGGCGATCGGTCGGCACCCGCAGGACACCGAGCCCGTCGGCGACGTCCTGACCGTGGGCCCAGGTCTCCATCAGCCGTGCCGTGACGAACGAGCGGGCGCTCATCGCCGGCCCGTACCACGGCACCCGTGCCTTCGGATCGGCGCGGCGAGCCGCCTCCAGCAGCGCGGCGCGATCGGCGCGCCATGCGGCGAGCAGCGCCGCGCCGTCGAGCGCCCGTCCCTGCTCGACGGACGGGTCACGACCGGTTCGGGCGACGTCGGACAGCAACGACGCCGCCTCGGCGGCGAACCCGTCGGGGTCGGTCAGCGCCTGCCGCGCCCGCTGGTCGAAGTACCAGAGGTGGCTGAGCTGATCACCCACCGTCCATTCGGCGGCGGGCGTCGGCGTCGACAGGTCGGCGTCGGCGACGACGGCCTCGAGCACACCGTGCTCCGCGGCGAGGTCGGCGCACAGCGCATCCACGCCGGGATCATCGCGCCCGGACCCGTCGGAGACGACCGCGGTCGGGTCCCCTCCGACGAAGCGCTGGCGGTCAGCGAGCGCGTGCGGCGGGCGCCTTCTTGGCTGCCGGCCGCTTGGCGGGCGCCTTCTTCGCCGCGGCCTTCCTGGCGGACGCCTTCTTCGCCGCCGCCTTCCTGGCCGGGGCCTTCTTCTTGGCCGCCTTCTTCTTGGCCGGCGTCTTCTTGGCCGGCGCCTTCTTCGCCGCGGCCTTCCTGGCCGGAGCCTGCTTCGACGCCGCCTTCTTCCTGGCCGGCGCCTTCGTTGCCGCCGCCTTCTTGGCGGGAGCCTTCTTCGCCGCGACCTTCCTGGCCGGGGCCTTCTTTGCTGCCGCCTTCTTGGTGGCGGCCTTCTTCACTGCCATTGTCACTTCTTCCTCTTCGGGTTCAGGGCCGTCTTCAACGTCGCGCTGGGCGTGAAACGCATCGCCGTCGAGGCGGCGATCTTCACTGGTGCGCCGGTCTGCGGGTTGCGTCCGGTCCGTGCGGCGCGCTTGGTCGTGCTGAACGACCCGAAGCCCGGCCACGAGACCTTGTCGCCCGATTTCGACTTCGTCGTCTTGACGACGTGATCGAAGAACGCACCGAGCGTGCGCTCGGCATCCGTCTTCGAGACGCCGGCCGACGTTGCCACCGCATCGATGAGCTCTGCCTTGGTCATGTGTCCTCTTTCGGCATGTTCGTGCCGGGCGGCGGCGCCCGGTCCTGTGTCCATGCGGCCCCCCACGTTGAGCGGTCCGCCGTTGGTATGACGTGCGCAATGACAGTGCGGATCGAGCCGGACTGCAAGCATCGATGTCGTTGCATCTGCAACTGACATGGCCCAGGCCCTGCCACGGCACGGTCTGGCAGCGATGTCGTCAGTCCGTCAGCGCCTCGCGCAGCCGCCGGGCGACGGCCGCAGCCTCGCCGGGGGCGTACTTCCGTCGGGGCCAGAAGAAGCCCCGCAACCCATCGCCCTTGGTGCGTGGCACCACATGCGTGTGGAGATGGGCGACGCTCTGGCTGACGACGTTGTTGATCGCCACGAACGTGCCCTGGGCGTCGAGCGCGCCCGGCATCACGGCGGCCAGACGCCGCACGCGTTCGAAGTAGGCACCCACGTCGTCGAGCTCGGGCAGCGTCACGACGTGCACCGTCGGCACCACGAGCACGTGGCCCGCGAACAGCGGCGAGCGGTCGAGGAAGGCGACCACCGTGGCGTCACGCCACACCACCTCGGCCGCGATGTCACCGGTGACGATGGCGCAGAACGGACAGGCCGTCGCGGCGGGCACGTCGTCATCATGACGGCCATCCACCATCGCCGGGTGCCGCTGCGATACAACAGCGTCCCGTTGGTCAGTGCACGAACCTCCCTCGATGACCCCCTGGCGGAGCTGCCCGCCGATCCGCTCACCACCCCCTCCGTCTCGCGCTTGCGGGTGGTGCTGGACACCTCGGTGCTCATCGCCGATCCGTCGTGCATCGCCAGCTTCGGCGACACCGACGTCGTCATCCCCCTGACCGTCGTCGAGGAGCTCGACGGGCTGAAGACCCGTCCCGACGACGTCGGCCGCGCCGCCCGCGCTGCGCTGCGGGGCATCGAGGACCTGCGCCTGCGCCACGGTGGTTCGCTCGCCCACCCGGTGGACCTCGGCGGTGGGAGCAGCTTGCAGATCGAGATCAACGGCGTTCGCAAGCACCTGCTCGTGGAGCACGGGCTCGATCCGGCCAACCCCGACAACCGCATCATCGGCGCCGCGCTCGGCCAGGCCGAGCGGGGTCCGACGACGATGGTGTCCAACGACGCGGCGTTGCGGATCAAGGCCGCCCATCTCGGCGTCGATGCCGCCGAGCACCGACCCACCCGCCGGGCCAGGGACCTTCCTCTGGCCGGGTGGTCGACGCTGCATACGACAGCCGGGGTGATCGACACCACGTACGCGGCCGGGACTGTGCCGGTCACCGAGCTCGACGGAGACGTGATCGTCGGCGAGAACGAGTTCGCCGTGCTGCGATCCGGCTCGCAATCGGCGCTGACCCGGCGCGTCGGCGACGAGATGAAGCTGCTGCACCAGTCTCCGCCCGAAGCGTGGGGGCTGCGGGCCCGCTCCAAGGAGCAGCGCTTCGCCCTGGAGCTGTTGCTCGATCCGGCCGTCGGGGTCGTCGCCCTCGACGGGCGGGCCGGCACCGGCAAGACGCTGCTGGCCGTGGCGGCCGGCCTGGAACAGGTCGTCGAGCAGGGACGCTACGAACGCCTCGCCGTCTACCGCCCACTCGTCCCGGTCGGCCGGGCCGACGTCGGGTTCCTGCCCGGCGGGCTGGACGAGAAGCTTGACCCCTGGATGGCCGCCATCCACGACGCCATCGTGGCCCTCACCGACCACCGCTCGAACACGGACGCCCGCCACCTCGTCGAGGAGCTGACGGCGCGGGGCCAGCTCTCGCTCGAGTCGGTGACGTTCCTGCGCGGCCGCTCGCTGCATCGCCAGCTCGTCGTCATCGACGAGGCCCAGAACCTCGAGCCGACGACGCTGCGGACGATCCTCACCCGCGTGGGCGAGGGCACGAAGGTCATCTTCACCGGTGACACCAGCCAGATCGATGCGCCGTACCTCGGCGAATCGAACAACGCCCTCGCCGTGCTGACCCAGGCCTTCAGCGGCCAATCCTGCTTCGGACACATCACGCTGACCACCTGCGAGCGCAGCGACGTCGCCAGCCTGGCGGCCGAGCTCCTGTGACACCCCGCTCGTAGAGTCCGAGGGGTGGCCCTGCCCCGCTTCGCCGTCGTCGACGTGGAGACCTCCGGCCTGTCGACGCGGCGGCACCGGATCCTGCAGATCGGCGTCGTCAACGTCGAACCCGACGGGACGATCGGCGACCGGTGGTCGACGCTGGTCAAGCTGCCGCGACCGTGGAGCCGGGTCGGGCCACGCCGGGTGCACGGCATCAGGCGGCGTGACCTGCGGGGTGCGCCGGCGGCCGGCGATGCGCTGGCCGAGCTCCGCCGGCGGCTCGACGGGGCGGTGTTCACGGCCCACAACGCCCGGTTCGACGCCGAGTTCCTCCTCCGTGCCGGGCACCGCCACGGCGTCTCGCTGCCGCTCGATCGGCAGTTGTGCACGCTGCAGCTGTCGCGCCGACTGGACCCCGAGCGGCTCCTGACCCACGGTCTGGCCGCGGTCTGCGCCCGCTATGGCGTCACGATCGAACGGCACCACGACGCGCTGCACGACGCCATGGCCACGGCGCGGGTGCTGCCTCACCTCCTCGAGGCGCACGGCGTCGCCGAGCCGATCGACCTCGATCCGCTCTATGCCTCGTAAGCCACCAGGACACGCGCCGCAACGGCCGCGGCCCGGTCGCGCCAGTCCGTCGGCTCGACGACCTCGACAGCGCCGCCGAGCCGCAGCAGCAGCCGTTCCAGCCAGCGGTCGCTGGCGACGGGGAACCGGGCCTCGACCGATCCGTCGGCCCGCTCGACCGCGTCGTCGACCGGGTAGCGTTTGATGACCC
>JACCUL010000197.1 GCA_013811855.1 Acidimicrobiia bacterium | reverse complement strand
AGGTCATCCACGCCGCCGAGGCCTGCCCGGGGGAGTGCATCTTCATCGAGCTCGAGTCCCTCGTCGACGGGGCCACGGACGCCCACATCGATCCCCGCATCGCCGCTCGGGTGGACGTGCGCGAGCCTGCCCGCACCAGCGAGGCCGCGGCCTAGTGGTCGCCGGCGGTAGCCTGGAGTTCCGCGAAGTCCACCCGAAGGTGATCCGCACATGACGTCGTTCGATCTCGATCTCAGCAAGTACCAGCTCGGGTGGAGCGACGAGGTCGAATATGCGTTCACGCCCGCGAAGGGCATCAACGAGGGCGTCGTCGAGCAGATCTCGTGGTGGAAGGGCGAGCCGCGGTGGATGACCAACATGCGCCTGCGCAGCTTGCGCCTGTTCGACCGCAAGCCGATGGCCGAGTGGTTCGCCGTCAACATGCCCGAGATCGACTTCCAGGACATCTACTACTACCTGCGGCCCAGCGGCGAGCAGGTCGACGAGTGGGACGAGCTCCCCGAGCAGATGAAGGCCACGTACGAGAAGCTCGGCATCCCCGAAGCCGAGCGAAAGTACCTCGCGGGGGTGACGGCGCAGTTCGAATCCGAAGTCGTTTACCATCGCAATAGAGATGAACTGGCGGCGCAGGGCATCCTGTTTTGCGACATGGACACCGCGCTGCGGGAGTATCCGGACCTGGTCAAGAAGTACTTCGGCACGATCATCCCGCCTGGTGACAACAAGTTCGCCGCCCTCAACACCAGCGTGTGGTCGGGCGGATCGTTCGTGTACGTGCCACCGGGCGTCGAATGTGAGATGCCGTTGCAGGCATACTTCAGGATCAATGCGGAGAACGCCGGCCAGTTTGAACGCACGCTGATCATCGCCGAAGAAGGCTCGCAGGTCCACTACATCGAGGGCTGTTCCGCCCCCGTGTACACGAGCGACTCCCTCCATTCCGCCGTCGTCGAAATCGTCGTCAAGCCGAGTGCCCGCGTGACGTACACGACGATCCAGAACTGGAGCCCGAACGTCTACAACCTCGTGACCAAGCGGGCCCGGGTCGAGGCCGAAGGTCACATGGAATGGATCGATGGCAACATAGGTTCGAAGCTCACTATGAAGTACCCGAGCGTGTACCTCGTCGGCCCGAAGGCCACGGGTGAGGTGCTTTCGGTCGCCTACGCCGGCGCCGGGCAGCACCAGGACGCCGGGGCGAAGATGATCCACGCCGCGCCCGAGACGACGTCGAAGATCGTGTCCAAGTCGATCAGCAAGGACGGTGGCATCACCACCTATCGCGGCCTCGTCAGGGTCGACGAGGGCGCCACCGGGTGCAAGTCGCACGTGCAGTGCGACGCGTTGATCCTCGACGAGCAGTCAGAGAGCCGCACGCTGCCGTACATGGAGGTCGGAGAGCGGGACGCCCAGATCGGCCACGAGGCCACGGTGTCGAAGATCGCCGACGACCAGCTCTTCTACCTGATGAGTCGCGGGCTTTCGCAGGAGCAGGCCATGGGCATGGTGGTCAACGGCTTCATCGAGCCGATCACCCGGACCCTGCCGATGGAGTACGCCGTCGAGTGGAGCCGGCTCATCGAGCTGCAGATGGAGGGAAGCGTCGGCTGACCGCCGGCGCGCGACCCCTTCCGATCGGCGCCAACGTGTCCGGATCGTCCGGTCCCGTGCGTCTCTGGGTCGGTGAGCCACCGTGGCCGCCACTCGCAGGAGGAGATCAACCCATGCCGCTCTACGCCGCTCTCATCTGCGCCGACGACCTCGATTGGTCCGCTTCCGAACAGGCGGGGGGAACGGCCGAGTACGTCAAGTTCGGCGAGATCGCCGGCGCCGCCATTGTCGGCGGCCAAGCCCTGTTCCCGACCAGCACCGCCACCACCGTGCGCGTCAAGGGCGGTCGGGGCGGTGAGGTCGTCACCAGTGACGGGCCGTACGCCGAGGCCAAGGAGGTCTTCGCCGGCTTCTACCTGCTCGAGTGCGCCGACCTCGACGAAGCCATCGCGCTGGCCGCCCAGATCCCGGCCGCGTGGGGGCCCGGCGGCGTCGAGGTGCGCCCCGTCATCCCGATGAGCGGGTGAACGGTCCGGCCGATCACGCCCTGGCCGAAATCGTCCGGGTCGAGGGCGGCCGGGTGCTGGCCGTCCTCGCCCGGTCGCTCGGCGACCTCCAAGTGGCCGAAGATGCACTCCAAGACGCCGTCGTCGCGGCGCTCGAGGTCTGGCCGCGAACCGGCGTGCCCGTGAACGCCTCCGGCTGGCTCTATGTGGCGGCCCGTCGCAAGGCCCTGACGTGCTGCGCCGCGACGCGCAACGTCACGACCGCGAGCGCCGGGCCGTCACTGACGCCGCCGCGCTCGAACCCGAACCGCCCGCCGAGGGCATCGTCCGCGACGACCAGCTCCGGCTGCTGTTCACCGTGTGCCACCCGGCGCTCGACCTCGACGCCCGCGTCGCGCTGGCCCTCCGGGTCGTCGCCGGGCTCCCGACCACCGAGGTGGCGCGAGCGCTGCTCGTCTCCGAGCCCGCCATGGCCCGGCGCCTGAGCCGCGCCAAGAACAAGATCCGCCGCGCCGGCATCGGGTTCCGCATCCCCGCCCATGCCGACCTGCCCTGTCGGATCTCCGGTGCCTGCGCCGTCATCCACCTCGTGTACACCGCCGGCCACGCCGCCGCCGGCGACGAGCTCGTGCGCCACGACCTCTGCGACGAAGGCGTGCGCCTCGCCCGCCTGCTCATGGACTTGCTGCCCGACCAACCCGACCCGCTGGCTCTGCTCGCCCTGCTCCTGCTCACCGACGCTCGGCGGGCCACCCGGCTCGACGCCGCCGGCGACCCGGTCGCGCTGCCCGATCAAGCTCGAGCGCGGTGGGACCGCGCCGCCATCGTCGAGGGTGTCGACCTGCTCGACCGCTCGCTGACGATGACCGACGGCGTCGCCGACCCGTACCAGCTGCAGGCGGCGATCGCCGCCGCCCACGCCACCGCGCCCAGCTACGAGACGACGGACTGGGCCGAGGTGGTGCGCCTGTACAACATCCTCGCCGCGGTCCACCCCAACCCCGTCGTCGACCTCAACGCCGCCGTCGCCGTCGCCGAGCTCGCCGGACCCACCGCCGGGTTGGAGCGGCTCGATGGTGTGCCGGAGGCGGCTCGGTCACACCGCTGGCACACGGCGCGAGCCGAGCTGCTCGTCCGCCTCGACCGGCCCGCCGGGGCCACCGCGCGTTCGACCAGGCGTTGGCGAGGGCGCCGAGCGAGCCGGAACGACGCCACCTGCGC
>JACCUL010000188.1 GCA_013811855.1 Acidimicrobiia bacterium | reverse complement strand
GCGGTGAGCTCGTCGCCGGGCTGCGGGCCGCCGGGCACGACGTCGAAGCCGTCATCGCCTACGCCACCTCCACGCGAACGCCGCGCGAGCACGAACGACGGCTCGTCACCGACGCCGACGCGGTGGTGTTCGCCAGCGGGTCGGCCGTCGACGGGTGGATCGAGGCGTTCGGTCCGACGGGTCCTGGCATCGTCGTGGCGATCGGTCCGGTGACCGCCGAGGCCGTCGTCGCCGCCGGGCTCCCGAGGCCCCTCGTCGCCGACCGACCCGAGCCGACTGCGGTGGTCGACCTCCTGACGGTCGCGTTCTGCGCACGTTCTTGATGCGGCCGCCGAAGCGCCTGGAGGCGCCGGCGTGCCGAACCCGTGCTGTCACCTCTGAACGACGCGACCCGGGCAATACAGTGACGCCGATGTCGGCCCCGTTCCCGATCGCTCGGCCCCGCCGGTTGCGGCGCACGGCGGCGCTGCGGGAGCTCGTCGCCGAGACGACGGTGCGCACGAGCGATCTCGTCGCCCCGCTGTTCGTCCGCGAGGACATCGACGAACCGCAGCCCATCGCGTCGCTGCCGGGCGTCGTCCAGCACAGTCACGACAGCCTGCGCGCCGAGGTCGCCGCACTGGCCGAGCTCGGCGTCCCGGCCGTGATGCTGTTCGGCGTCCCGGCGCGCAAGGACGCCGTCGGCAGCGGAGCGTCCGATCCCGACGGCGTCGTGCAGGTGGCGCTGCGATCGCTGCACCGGGACCTCGGCGACGCGGTCGTGCTGATCGCCGACCTGTGCATCGACGAGTACACCGATCACGGTCACTGCGGCGTGCTCGCCGAGTCCGGTGAGGTCGACAACGACGCCACGCTCGAGGTCTACGCCCAGGCCGCCGTGGCCCAGGCCGAGGCCGGCGCCCGCATCGTGGCGCCGAGCGGGATGATGGACGGTCAGGTCGGTCGCATCCGCCGGGCCCTCGACGAGCACGGCCACGTCGACGTGTCGATCCTCGCCTACTCGGCCAAGTACGCCAGCGGGCTGTACGGGCCGTTCCGCGACGCCGTCGACGTCCGCATCGCCGGTGGCGGCAACCGCTCGGGCTACCAGCAGGACTGGCGCAACGGTCGCGAGGCGTGGCGCGAGGTCGACGCCGACATCGCCGAGGGCGCCGACATCGTGATGGTCAAGCCGGCGCTCCCGTACCTGGACGTGATCGCCGCCGCCAAGGCCCGCACGACGGTCCCGGTGGCGGCCTACCACGTCAGCGGCGAGTACGCCATGATCAAGGCGGCCGCCGCCAACGGCTGGATCGACGGGGACGCCGTCGCCCTCGAGCAGCTCACCGCCGTCAAGCGGGCCGGCGCCGACGTCATCCTCACCTATCTCGCCCGCTGGTTCGCCGAGTCGCAGGCCGACGCGGCGCGATGACGTCAATCCCGTTCTGCGACCGCGTCGCCTGCCCTGCCGCCGGCTGCGATCCGGTCGTCTGCACCGGTCGGGGCCTGCCGTCGAACGACACGTTCTTCGCCCGCTCCGAGGCCGCCATCCCCGGTGGCGTCAACTCGTCGATCCGCGGCTTCAAGGCGGTCGGCGGCCGCCCGTACATCGTCGCCCGCGGCGATGGTCCGTACGTGTTCGACGTCGAAGGTCGCCGCTACATCGACCTCGTCCAGAGCTACGGCGCGGTGATCCTCGGTCACGCCCATCCCGCCGTCACCGCGGCGCTCGCTGCCGCGGCGCCCGACGGCACGTCGTTCGGCGCGCCCACCCCGCGTGAGGCCAAGTTGGCGGAGCTCATCGGCGAACGCGTGCCGAGCTGCGAGCGGGTGCGGATGATGAGCTCTGGCACGGAAGCGACGAGCACCGCCGTCCGCCTGGCCCGCGGCGTCACCGGACGGGACCGCATCCTCACGTTCCACGGCTGCTTCCACGGCGCCACCGACGCGCTGCTCGCCGCTGGCGGTAGCGGCGTCGCCACGCTCGGACTGCCCGGCACGGCCGGGGTACCTGCCGGCGCCGTCGCCGAGACGCTCGTCGTGCCGTACAACCGGGTTCCGACGCTCGACGACGCGGTGGCCGCGGTGATCGTCGAACCGGTCGCCGCCAACATGGGCGTCGTCGCACCGCAACCGGGCTTCCTCGAAGGGCTCCGCACGGAGTGCGACCGGGTCGGCGCGCTGCTGATCTTCGACGAGGTAATCACCGGGTTCCGGCTCGGCGCCGGTGGGGCGCAGGCCAAGTACGACGTGACACCGGACCTGACCACGTTCGGCAAGGTGATCGGCGGCGGGCTCCCGGTCGGCGCCGTCGGTGGTCGTCGGGACGTGATGGACGAGCTGACCCCGCTCGGTCACGTCTTCCACGCCGGCACCCTCTCCGGCAACCCCTTGGCGACGGCGGCGGGTCTCGCCGCGCTCGGCGAGCTCGACGACGACCTGTACGTCGAGCTGTCGGCGCGCGCCCGCCACCTGGCGGCGCTCCTGCGAGATGCGTGCGGGGCGGCCGGATTCCCTGCCCACTTCCCGGTGGTCGGACCGCTGCTCGGCATCGTGTGCGGCGACGTCGAAGTGCCGATCGACTTCGACGGGGCCCGCCGCACCGACGAGTCGGCGTACGCGGCGATCTTCCACGCCCTGCTCGCCGAGGGCGTGGCGTTGGCGCCGGGGGCGTACGAGGCGCTGTTCGTCGGCGCCGCCCACACCGACGACGTGCTCGACGAGATCGGCGCCGCCGCCCACCGCGCCGCCGCGGCGGCGATGTCGCGCCTGGGTCGTTGACGGCCGCTCGTCCGCCGGCATCACTAGCGTCGTCTCGATGCGGCAGGTGCTCACGTGGCGGTTCGTCGCCGCCCTGGGTGCCGTCGTCGGTCTGGCGCTGTTCGTCAACGCTGTGTTCCTGGGCCCGGACACGGTGGCCACCGTTATCGGCAAGGAGTCGCCGATGGAACGGCGGGCCGACCTCGTGTCGCTCGTGCTCGAGACGCGCCAGTCCGAGTTCGGCGTCCGGCGCGACGGCACGACCCGCGGACGGCTGACCCTCGCGCTGGCTCCCGACCGACGGGAGATCACCATCTATCCGGAGACGCCGGGCGAGGTGACGTGCGAGCAGCTGGACGAGTTCGGCCAGTGCGCCGTCCTCGCCGGCCTGCTCGGCGACACCATCCTGTGGTTCGCGCTCGTTCCGATGGGGCCGTCGTTCACGTTCGAGCTGCCACCCATCGTCTCGCTCGACGGCGGGTTCGCCACGCTCGTCAACGGGTGGCGGGTGCCCTACGCCACGATCATCGACCGCCGCTGCGACTCGCCGGCCGAGTCGTTCTCCGAGTTCCTGGAGCTCGTCGGCAGGGACCATCGCTCCGTGTACAGCCTCGGCGAACGCCGCATCACGGCGGTCGTGTGCTGAGACCGGGCCGGACCGAGACCCTGAGCCCGAACGCCGCCACGACCAGACCGAGCGGTACGACGGCGTAGGCGAGCAGCGCCGTCGAGAGGCCGGCGCGGTCGGCGACGATGCCGAGGAGCAGGACGACGCCGAGGCTGGCGAACTCCATCAGCTCGACGACCAGCTTCGTCCGGCCCTCGCGGCCCGGGTTGGCGACGAGCGCCGTCGCCGTCACGGCCAGCCACGTCATCCCGATCAGGCCGGAGAAGGCCAGCCCGATCGGGATCAGCGCCCAGCCCGGAGCGACGGCCGTCAGCAGCATCAGCGCGCTGATCGACGCGCCCGAGACACCGAGCACGCGCGCGGCGCCCGACCGCTCCACCCACGGGACGAGCACCGTGTTGGCGGCGATGCTGCCGGCCACGAAGGCGATGGCGAGGAGCGCCGCGCCCGCGGAGCTGAAGCCGCGCTCGCGTTCGGCGTGGGCGAGGACGATCGCCAGATAGCTCTCGTCAAGAGGCATCAACGCCAGGGCGGCGAGCCCGAGCAGCCACACGCGGGCCTGGCGGGTGATCGGCACCTCGGCGTCCTCGTCCGGACGTTCCGTCACGGGCGGCGGGAAGGTGGTACGGGCCAGCACGACCGCGTACGTCGCGACCGCGACGGCGGCGACGACGAAGAGCACCCGCCAGGACAGCCCGGTGGCCCGACCGGCAGCGATCAGGATCGGACCGGTCAGATCGCCGACACCGCCGAACAGGTTGACGCGCGCCAGCACCCGGGGCAGCGACGCCGGCTGGTCACCGGCAGTGACGGCGTTGGCCAGCGCGATCTCGCCCCCGTGGAC
>JACCUL010000184.1 GCA_013811855.1 Acidimicrobiia bacterium | reverse complement strand
GGCCAGCACCTCGCGCCGGGCCTCGAGCTCCCACGCCCGGAACGGGCGGGCGTCCCCGGTCCACCGCTGCCAGCGGTCGGCCATCGTCGCCCAACCGGCGCGATCGAGCATGGCGTGCTCGAGCACGGCCGCGTGCTCGTAGCCCGTCGTGCCGTCGACCGGCCACGGCGCCGGGAGACGTTCGTCCGGGGCCAGGATCTTCTCGACGAGGACCCAGCGATCCGGCCCGACGATGGCCCGCAGACCGGCAAGGTAGGCGCCCGGATCGGCGAGGCCGTCCACGTGGTCCACGCGCACGCCGCCGAAGCCCGGATGGTCGGCCAGCAAGCGCGGCACGGTGTCGACGACGACCGCCACCTCCTCGTGCTCGACGCACACGGCGACGAGGTCGTCGATGGTGAAGAACCGGCGCACGTTGCGCTCCGGCGAGCGCCAGTGCACCAAGCGGTAGTGCTGGGCCCCGACGGCTTCCATCGGCGCCAGGCTCGCCGTCCCGTCCGCCAGCGGCAGGTGCAGCTCGCCGATGCGCAGCCGACCACCGTCATCGCCCGCCACCACCTCGACGTCGCGCCGCGCCAGCAGCTCGTCGAGCGGTTCACCGAGCACGGGCAACACCACCCGTCCCGCTCCGCCGTCCCAATCGACGTCGAACCAACGGCTCGCCGCGCTCCCCTCGCCGTCGCGCAGCAACGCCCACCACGGCCGGTTGAGCTCGGGACGGCCGACGGCGACGTGGTTGGGCACGTGGTCGACGAGCACCGCCATGTCGCGCTCGGCCGCGGCATCGAGCAACGCGAACAGCCCGTCGGCTCCGCCGAGCTCGGCGCGGACGGCGCCGTGGTCGACGACGTCGTAGCCGTGCGTGCTCCCGGGCACCGCCTCGGTGACCGGCGACAGGTAGACGTGGCTGACGCCGAGCCCCCGCAGATGGTCGAAGCGCCCGACGACGTCGGCGAACCCGACGTCCGGCGTCAGCTGGATGCGGTACGTGGCGATCCGGGAGGCGGCCATGACCGCCGGAACGTACCCGGGCCTCCGAACCTCACCCGCGATCTGGGCGCGCCAGTGCGGGCGTGTTGGAATGGCCGCCGTGCGCACCCTGACCGTGGAGACGGAACCCGGCGCGGTCGGCTTCGACGCCGCCCGGCTCGCTCGGCTGGACGACCACTTCCGCCGGTACGTCGACGACGGCCGCCTCCCCGGATGGCTCGTCGCCGTCACCCGCCACGGCCGGCTCATCCACCTCTCGGCGTGTGGGCGGCGGGATCTCGAGGCCGACCTCCCCGTCGAGCACGACACGATCTGGCGGATCTACTCGATGACCAAGCCGATCACGGCGGTCACCGCGTTGTCGTTGTGGGAGGAGGGCGCCTTCGAGCTGAACGATCCCGTGCACCGCTACGTCCCTGCGTTCCGTGAAGCGCGGGTGTGGCGGGCCGGCACGGCGGCCCGACCGGCGACGACGCCGATGGCCGAGCCGATGCGCATCTGGCACCTCTTCACCCACACCAGTGGATTGACCTACGGCTTCATGCACGCGCACCCGGTCGACACGCTCTACCGCCAGGCGGGCTTCGAGTGGGGAGTGCCCGACGGGCTCGACCTGGCCGGCGTCTGCGAGCGCCTCGCATCCATGCCCCTGCTGTTCCAGCCCGGCCGGGAGTGGAGCTACGGGATGAGCACGGACGTGCTCGGCATGGTCGTCGAGGCCGCCGCTGGCGTGCCGTTCGCCGACGCCGTCCACGAGCGCGTCCTCGACCCGCTCGGCATGACGGAGACCACGTGGCACGTCGAGGACGATCACGCCGCCCGGCTGGCCGCGCTGTACACGCCCCAACCGGGGTCGGGAACGGCCGTCCGACTCGACTCCCTCGGCGCCGCCGCCCGCCATCGACCGACGGCGACGATGGGTGGCAGTGGACTGTGCTCGACGGCGCCCGACTACCTCCGCTTCGCCGAGATGTTGCGCCGTCGAGGTGAGCTCGAGGGGGTGCGCATCCTGGCCCCGAGCACCGTCGACCGGATGGCCAGCAACCACCTTCCCGGCAACGCCGACCTCTCGGAGTTCGGGCGGCCGCTCTTCAGCGAGACGGCGTACGACGGCGTGGGCTACGGGCTTGGTGTCAGCGTGCTCGTCGATTCGATCAAGGCCAGGATTTCCGGCAGCGTCGGCGACCACGGGTGGGGCGGTGCGGCGAGCACGTCGTACTGGGTCGATCCCGTGCTCGACCTGACCGTGCTCTTCCTCATCCAGCTCCTGCCGAGCGACTCGTGGCCGCTGCGCTCGCAACTTCGCCAGCTCGTCCACGCCGCGCTGACGGGGGCGTGAGGGACCTTCAGGAGGCGAGGGAGAACACGGCGCCCCAATGGCACAGGGCGGCGAGAACCACGAGCGTGTGGAAGATCTCGTGGTAGCCGAACGCAGCCGGCCACGGGTTCGGCCGCTTCAGCGCGTATACGACGGCGCCGACGGTGTAGAGCAGGCCTCCCGCGGCGAGGAGCGCCAGTTCGATCGGCGACAGCGCCGCCACATAGGCCGGCGGGTGGAACAGCACGCCCCACCCGGCGAACAGGTAGACCGCGGCGACGAGTCCCGGCGGCGCGTCGAGCCACAGCATCCTGATGGCCACCCCGGCAACGGCGATGACCCATGCGATCACGAGCAGCACGACACGCGTCGCGCCGTCGAGGCCGAGGACGATCACACCGGTGTACGTCCCGGCGATGCCGACGAGGATCATCGAGTGGTCGAGTCGGCGCAGGACGCGATTGGGCACGTCGGCGAACCGCACGTGGTGGTACGTCGCGCTGACGGCGAGCATCGCGGTGACGCAGACGCCGTAGACGACCACCGCGGCGCGGGCGCCGCCGGTACGCGCCCCCGTCGCCGCCACCGCCGTCAGGGCGACGGCGATCGGTACCGACCACCGGTGGATGGCGCCGCGCCAGGACGGCCGCAGGGTCATCGTCACCTCCGCCGCCATCCACCAAGTCTGCCAACGAGACGGGCCGACTGCCCAGTCCCGATTCTCATGCGCGAAACCCGGCAAAATCTGCGGGTTCCGGGACTCAGAACCTTGATCACGCCATGGTGACGGGGGCGCCGTTGACGTTGATCTCGGTGACGCCCTTGACCCGGCGAACCTTCTCGACGAGCTTCGGAAGGCCGCTCCAACCGGGCTCGACGTCGAGATCGACGATGTCGTCGACCATCGTCACCTTGCGCAGCTCAGGCGCGTTTCGCAGCGTGTCGTCGGCGGCGATCGACGCCAGCAGGCGGCCGGTGCGCAGGGCGTGCGCCGGGGCCACGTCGCCCCGCCCGACGAGCTGGTCCCACAGACTGCGGCCCCAGCGGAAGCCCTCGTGACGGTGGTTCCACACCCAGGTGACCAGGGCGGCACGGGTGACCGGGTTGATGAGGCCCCGGCGGGACAGGCGGCGCACGGACGAGAGCATTGGGGCCCGCGTGCCCCGGTCGGGGGACGGCGAAACGTGGCGGACCGAGCCGTCGGCAGACGGCGAAACGTGTCAGACGGTGCGCCCGTGCCGACC
>JACCUL010000475.1 GCA_013811855.1 Acidimicrobiia bacterium | reverse complement strand
TTCAGCTACGGCGACGCCCTCGGCGCCGGTCGGATGCTGGCCCTCGACCTCACGGCCGGTGACGGCGGCCGGCTCGGCGAGGCGTTGCGCCATTTCGTGGCCAGCGGCCGACCCGTCGCCGGCATCTGCAACGGCTTCCAGGTGCTCACCCGCGCCGGCCTGCTCCCGGGCGCGCTCGGTCACAACGACCACGGCCGCTTCGACTGCCGGTGGGTCGAGCTGGCGCCGCAGTCGACGAGCCACTGCATCTGGACCGCCCCGCTCGACGCCGACGTCCACTGCCCGATCGCCCACGGCGAAGGTCGCTACGTCCACCCCGATCCCGACGCGCTGGCCGCCGCCGGCCAGGTCGCGATGCGCTACCGGGCCAACCCCAACGGCTCGGTCGCCGACATCGCCGGGGTGTGCGACCCGACGGGTGTCGTGCTCGGCCTCATGCCCCATCCGGAGAACCATGTGATCGCCCGCCAGCACCCCCGCCACCGCCACGACCCGACGACGACCCGCCACCTCGGCCTGGCCCTGTTCGAAAATGCAGTCCGTCATGTCAAGTGAACCCATCGCCAACGAGGCTGGCGAGCTCCCGAGTTCAGAGGTCGAGCACGGGTCCGGCACGCCGGCGCCTCCAGGCGCTTCGGCGGCCGCATCAGGAACGGTCCGTCATGTCAAGTGAGATGGACGTGCTGACAAGTGCGTTCACGACCATCGATCTTCCGCTGGCCGACCGGCGGGAGGGCAAGGTGCGCATCTCGTTCGCCCTCGACGGCGACCGGCGGCTGTTCGTCACCACCGATCGGCTCTCGGCGTTCGACCGCGTCATCGCCGGTGTGCCGTGCAAGGGCCAGGTGCTCAACGAGCTGGCGGCGTGGTGGTTCGAGCAGACGGCCGACGTCGTCGCCAACCACGTGCTCGACGTGCCCGACCCCAACCTGCTCGTCGCCCGATCGACCACGCCACTCCCGGTCGAGGTCGTCGTCCGCGGCCACATCACGGGGGTCACGTCGACGTCGCTGTGGCGCCAGTACGCCGACGGCGCCCGAACGATCTACGGCTACCACTTCCCCGAGCGCCTGCGGAAGAACTCGGCGCTGCCCAAGCCGCTCGTCACGCCGACGACGAAGCCGCCGGCTGGGTCGTCCGCGCACGACGAGCCGCTGACGTGGGCCGAGGTCGTCGAGCGGGGCCTCGTCGGCCGGGACCGCTGGGAGCGGGTGACGACCGCCGCGATCGAGGTGTTCCGGCGGGGCCAGGAGGTCGCCGCGGCCGCCGGACTGATCCTCGCCGACACGAAGTACGAGTTCGGCGTCACCGCCGACGACGAGGTGCTGCTGATCGACGAGGTGCACACGCCGGACTCGTCGCGGTTTTGGCTCGCCGACTCCTACGACGAACGGCTGGTCGCCGGCGAGGAGCCCGAGAGCCTCGACAAGGAGGTCGTCCGCCGGGCGCTCGCCGACGCCGGGTTCACCGGTGACGGCGACGTGCCGAAGCTGCCGGCCGACGTCTGGACGGCAACGACGCGGCGCTACGTCGACGCCTACGAGCGACTGACCGGACGGGCGTTCCAGCCCGGTGCCACGCCGGTCGACGAACGGATCGCCGACGTGGTCCGGCGGAAGGGATGGATGTGATGGACGTACTGGTGGCCGACATGCGCCGAGGGAAGCGCCAGCGACGAGGCGCCGTCGAGCGAGCGAGTTTCGAGTGAGCGAGAACACCAGAGGAGACGTGGCCGACATGCGCCGAGGGAAGTGCCAGCGACGAGGCGTCGTCGAGCGAGCGAGTTTCGAGTGAGCGAGTTTCGAGTGAGCGAGAACACCAGACCAGACGTGGCCGACATGCGCCGAGGGAAGCGCCAGCGACGAGGGCGCCGTCGAGTGAGCGAGACCATCAAAGAGGAGTGCGGGGTGCTCGGCATCTCGACCCCGCACGGCGAGGGCGTCGCCCAGCTGGCCTTCTTCGGGCTCTTCGCGCTGCAGCACCGTGGCCAGGAGGCGGCCGGCATCGCCGTCAGCGATGGCCACCGAGCCCGGGTCCACAAGCAGCCGGGCCTCGTCTCCCACGTCTTCACGAACGAGACGCTCAAGCCGCTGACCGGCTACCACGCCATCGGCCACACCCGCTACTCGACGACCGGTTCCAACGCCGAGCGCAACATCCAGCCCTTCCTCGTCGAGACGATGCACGGTCCGCTGGCCCTCGCCCACAACGGCAACATCGTCAACACGCCGGCGCTGCGCGAGGAGCTGCTGTCCCGGGGCTTCGGGCTGACGGCCACCAGCGACTCCGAGGTCATGACGCTGATGCTCGCCGCCGCCGGCGGGCGCAGCTGGGAGGAGCGCGTCGAACGGACGCTGCCGGCGTGGAAGGGCGCCTTCTCGCTCGTGCTGCTGGCCGCCGACCGCGTCGTCGCCGTGCGCGATCCGTGGGGCTTCCGCCCGCTGTCGGTGGGTCGTCTGCCCTACGGCGGTCATGCCGTCGCCAGCGAGACGTGCGCCCTCTCAACGCTCGGGTGCGTCGACATCGTCGAGGTCCAGCCGGGCGAGATCGTCACGCTGCACGGGGCCGAGCTCGACCGCCGTCAAGCGCTGGCCCCGGCCGCCCGCCAGGCCCGCTGCACGTTCGAGTTCGTGTACTTCTCCCGGCCCGACTCGACGTGGGACGGCCGCAACGTGCACCACACCCGCGAGCTGCTGGGCGCCGAGCTGGCCGCCGAGGCGCCGGCCGACGCCGATGTCGTCATCCCCGTGCCCGACTCTTCGATCCCCGCGGCCATCGGCTTCGCCCGGGCCAGCGGCGTGCCGTACAACGACGGGCTGATCAAGAACCGTTACATCGGCCGCACGTTCATCGAGCCGACCCAGGAGATCCGCGACCGCGGGGTGGCGCTGAAGTTCAATGCTCTCTCCGAGAACCTGGCCGGCCGGCGCGTCGTGATGATCGACGACTCGCTCGTGCGGGGCACGACGGCGGGTCCGCTCGTCAAGCTCGTGCGCGACGCGGGTGCCACCGAGGTGCACGTGCGCATCACGTGCCCGCCGATCGTGCACCCGTGCCACTTCGGCGTCGACATGGGCCACGACGGCGACCTGATGGCGTCCCGGCTGACCGTCGAGGAGATCCGCCAGCAGGTCGGCGCCGACACGCTGGCCTTCCTGTCGCTCGAGGGGATGATGCGAGCCGTCGGTCGGCCCGACGGGTCGGAGACCGGCTACTGCAACGCCTGCTACACCGGCCGCTACCCCCTCGAAGTGGGCGAGGCCCAGGCCAAGCTCAGCTTCGAGGGCGTCCTGGCGTGAGCGGCCGCCCGAAGTGTGAGCTGTCGATACCGATATCCGCCGTGTCCGCTCACACTTCGCCGTGAGAGTGGCGGTCATCGGGGAGGGCGGGCGCGAGCAGGCCATCGCCTGGGCCTGCCGGCGCCACGGCCACGAGGTCACGCTCGTCGCTGATGTCGAGGACGCGCTGGCGACGGCGCCGGACCTCGTGATCCCCGGCCCCGAGGCGGCGCTCGTCGCCGGCGCCGCCGACGCCTGCATGGCCCGCCACATACCGTGCTTCGGGCCGACGGCTGCACTCGCCCGGCTGGAGTCGTCGAAGGGCTTCGCCCGGGACTTGGCCACGCAGCTCGCCATCCCCGGCCCGGCGTACGGCCGCTTCGAGTCCGGCGCGGTGGAGGCCGCGCTGTCGTGGTGGCGGGAGCTGGACCGCCCCGTCGTCGTCAAGCTCGACGGGCTGGCCGCCGGCAAGGGCG
>JACCUL010000181.1 GCA_013811855.1 Acidimicrobiia bacterium | reverse complement strand
CCGAAGACGAGCAGCGTCCCCACGGCCCGGAACGACGACACGACGGCCAGCGCCAGCAGCGCGAGCATGCCCGCGTGGGCGAGGGCGGGCCGCAGCCCCAGCGCGGCGGCCTTCTCTCGGCCGCATGCCAACGCGAGGAAGGCGCGATGGCCGATGACGACCCCGGCCAGCGTCACGGCGAGCGCGATGGCCTCCAGTCGCAGCTCGGGCGCCTGCACCGCGAGCACGTCGCCGAACAAGAAGGCCGTGAGGTCCCCGGCGTAGGTGTTCTCGCGGCTGATGATCACGACCCCGATGGCGAGCATCCCGACGAACAGCAACCCGATGCCCGTGTCCTCGGGGAGTCGAGTCGTGCGGTGCACGAGGTTGATGCCGAGGATCATCGCCGCCACGCTCACCAGCGCCCCGAGGGTGATGTCGTACCCCCAGATGACGGCGAGCGCGATGCCGGGGAGCACGCCGTGGGCGACGGCCTCGCCGAAGAACGCCAGACCGCGAACGACCACCCAGGTGCCGATCAGCGCGGTGGTCGTGGCCGCCAGCAACCCCCCGAGCAGCGCACTCCTCGTCAGGTCGGAAGAGAACGCGTCGAGGAGGAAGTCGATCACGCCAGCGCGCCGCCGATGCGCTCGGCGTTGAGCGACATCATCCCAATGTAGGTCTCGGCGCCCGAGCCGTCCTCGCCGAGACTCTCGGCGAACAGCTCGACCACCTCGACGCCATCGCCCACCTCACTGGCCAGCGCCTCGGCGAGCTGGGTCGGCTGCGTCGTCTCACCGAAGATTGCTGGCATGCCCCGTTCGCGGATCAGGCCGGCGAGGGCCTCGATGTCGGCCGCCGAAACGCTCGCATTCGTGGTCAGGGACGGGATCACCGCGCCGATCACCTCGAGGTCGTACCGGTCGGCGAAGTACCCGAACACCTCATGGTTGGTCACCAGCACGCGCCGCTCGGATGGGACGTCTGCGAGCAGGTCCTCGATCTCGGCATCGAGGTCGTCGAGCTCCTCGACGTAGGCGGCCGCCTGCGACTCGATGACGCCGGCGTCGACGCCGTCCAGCTCGCCGGCCCGCTCGGCGAACGCGGCCACCGCCTGTGCCATCCGGCTCGGGTCCGTCCAGATGTGCGGGTCGTCCGACCCCTCGGCCTGCTCGTCGTGCTCAGCCTCCTCGTCGTCCTCGCCATCCTCTTCGTGCTCGTCGTGCTCGCCGGTGAACTCGAGGAGGTCGACCTGCTCGGCGAACGAGAACACGGGCGCGCCCGCCTCCCCGGCGCTGTCGATCACGCCGAGCAGTCCTTCTTCGAACCCCGCGCCGTTGACGACGAGGAGGTCGGCGCGCGTCATCGCCTCGGCCTGTCGCGCCGACGCGGCGAAGTCGTGAGGGGCCGACCCGAGCGGCATGATCACCTCGACGGCCGCCTGATCGCCGAGCACCTCGCTGACCACGTCGCCGAGGATGTTCGTCGTCACGACGACCGACGGTCGCGCGCCACCCGCCGCCGCCGCCGAGCCCTCCGTGGCCACGGCAGCAGCGCCGTCGCTGTCGTCGCGACAGGAGGTGAGCACGCCGACCACGAGCGCCCCCGCCGCGACAAGACTGGGAACAGATCTCATCGGCGTAGCATACGAAGCGATGACCTCTTCGACCAACGGGAACGAGAGTCATGCCGATTCCGTGATCGCGGCGCGGTCGTTGGCGCTCTCGCGCCGCGGCAGCGTCGTGGTGGAGGTTGACGACCTCGACATCCGCTTCGGCGTCACCTCGCTCGTCGGTCCCAACGGGTCTGGGAAGTCGACACTCCTCCACGCCGTGGCCGGCCTGTTGGCGCCGACGACGGGCTCACTGCGGGTCTTCGGCGCCGATCCGCGCACCGTTCGACGTCGCGTCGCCTACGTGTTGCAAGCGCAACACGCGCCGCCCCACCTGCCGGTGACGGTGCGCGAGCTCGTGGCGCTCGGGCGGGCTGCCCAGCGCGGACCGTTCGGACGACTCGACACCACCGACCGCGCCCTCGTCCGCGACGCCATCGAGCGGGTCGAGCTCGGCCCGCTGGCCAACCGCCACCTCGCCGATCTCTCGGGCGGCCAACGTCAGCGCGCCTTCGTCGCCCAGGGGCTGGCCCAGAGCGCCGACCTGTTGCTGCTCGACGAACCAGCGGCCGGCCTGGATCTGACATCGTCGGAGCAGATCCGCCGCCTCCTGGTCGAGGAGCATGCCGCTGGCCGCACCGTCGTCGTCGCCACCCACGACCTCGCCGACGCAGCACTGAGCGACCAGGTGATCCTTCTCGCCGGGCGGGTCGTCGCCGCCGGACCGCCAGCAGCCGTGCTCGTTCGCGAGCACCTCGCCGCTGCCTATGGTGGCCGTCTGCTCGACCTGGGCGGCGCGCTGATGCTCGTGGACGACGACGATCACCACCATGACGTGAACGTCGCACCCGACGCGCCGGACGAGCCCGCCCTGCGATGACCGCGGCCGTCGACGAGCCAGGAAGTTGACGCCGACCCGCGTCAGCCGCTGTTGCGCAGGCCGGTGGCGATGGCGTTGAGCGTCAGCTGGATGCCGCGCTCGACGAGCGGGTCGTTGTCGCCGGCGCGGTAACGCCGCAACAGCTCGACCTGCATCACGTGCAGCGGGTCGAGGTACGGGTAGCGGTTGCGAATGCTGCGAGCGAGGGCCGGGTTGTCCGCCAGCGGGTCGGGCGATCCGGTGATGCGGGCGTGCCACTCGGTCGTGCGGGCGTGTTCCCGCTCGATGCACGCCATGACCCGGTCCCGGGTTGGGCCAGCCGAGACGAGTGTCTGGGCGTACATGCGCCCGATCTCGACGTCGACCTTGGCCAGGACCATGCCCATGTTCCCCATGACACTGCGGAAGAACGGCCAGTGGCGGTGCATGTCGACGAAGCGCGCCTCCGCGTCGGGCTGCGACGCCGCCACAGCGTCGAACGCCGACCCGGCGCCGAACCAGCCGGGCAGCATCAGCCGGCACTGCGTCCACCCGAAGACCCACGGGATGGCTCGCAGGTCGGCGATGCGACCGGAGCCGGTGCGCGACGCCGGACGGCTGCCGACGTTGAGCTTGGACAGCTCGCCGATCGGCGTGATCGCGGCGAAGAACTCGGCGAAGTCCGCCTCGTCGACGACGAGCGACCGGTAGGCGACGAGCGCGGCGTCGGCCACTGCCGACATGGTCGAGGTGAACTCGGCGTGCTCGTCGACGCCGTCGGCCGAAGCGATCGAGGCCTCCAGGGTCGCCGCGACCAGCGTCTCCAGGTTGCGCCGGGCCGACGCTGGCTGGCCGTACTTCGCGGCGACCATCTCCCCCTGCTCGGTGATCCGGAGCTGTCCGTCGACGGAGCCGGCCGGTTGGGCCAGGATCGCCTCGTAGGCCGGACCGCCGCCGCGGCCGACCGTGCCGCCACGGCCGTGGAACAGCCGTAGCCGTACACCGGCTGCCTTGGCGGTGTCGACGAGGCGGGACTGCGCCTGCGACAGCGCCCAGCTCGACGCCAGGTAGCCACCGTCCTTGTTGGAGTCGGAGTAGCCGACCATGACCTCTTGACGTTCGCCGCGGTCGGCAACGAGCGCCCGGTACCCGGGCAACTGCAGCAGCGCCTCGAGCACGTCGTGGGCCCGCCCGAGGTCGTCGATCGTCTCGAACAGCGGCACGATGTCCACGCTCGCCGACGGCGCGGCGCCGGCACGGACGAGGCCGACCTCGCGCAGCAAGACGATCGCTTCGAGCACGTCGCTGACACTCGTCGTCGCCGAGATGACGTATTCGCGAATGCTCGACGGGCCGAGGCGGGTGACGGCGTCGGCGGCGGACTCCAGCACCTCCAGCTCCTTGGCCGTCACCTCGCCGTAGGTGGCGAACGGGCTGCGCAGCAACCGCGGGCTGCGCAGCTCGGCCGCCAGCAACTCGACACGCGCCGCCTCGTCCAGCGCGCGGTAGTCGGCGCACTCGCCGGCGACGGCGAGGAGCTCGGCCACGACCTCCTCGTGCACAGCGGCGTGCTGGCGCAGGTCGAGGCTGCACAGCGAGCTGTCGAACGTGACCACGGCCCGGCGCACCGGTTCGACGAGCTCGCTGGCGAGCGCGCCGGCGCCGTGACCGTGCAACGACCCCTCGACGACACGCAGGTCAGCCGCCAGCTCGTCGATCGTTTCGTACGCCGGGCGGGGCACGGCCGGCGCCGGCGCGGCGAGCGCCATGCCGGTGCCGTCGAGCACGACCGCGGCGTGCGCCCACGTGCGGGCGTACATCCCCCGCAGGGCGCGCCGGTACGGCTCGTCGGCCCGGAACGACGAGTCGTCACCGGACGCGTCAGCCAACGCCCGCAGCTGCGGCGTCGGCTCGATCAGCCGCTCGGAGAGCGACAGCACGAGCGCCAGCCGGCCCAGCGCGGCGAGGTGGTGGTCGAACGCCGTGACGGCGTGCCGGCCGATCGCCGTGCGCAGGACGGCGCCGTCGACGTACGGGTTGCCATCGCGGTCGCCGCCGATCCACGAGCCCATGCGCACGACGCCGGCGGCGTCCACGCCGATGCCCCAGCGCTCACCGACGAGGTGCTCGAGCTCCTCCTCCAACGCAGGCACCACATCGAAGATGCTGGCCTCGTAATAGCGGAGTGCCTCGTTGATCTCGTCGACGACGCGCAGCTTCGACAGGCGCAGGATCGCCGTCTGCCACAACGTCAGGATCGACAGGCCGAGCCGTCGCTCGATGTCGGCGTGCTCGGGCGCTTCGGCGGCCAGCGAGGTGCGGGCGGCCAGCAGACGGGCGACCTCGCGCAGGATGTCGAGCACGGTCTGACGGCGCACCTCGGTCGGGTGGGCCGTGATCACCGGGACGATCTGCAAGTCGGCGACGACCCGCCGCACCGTCTCGCCGTCGATCCCCCGCTGCGCCAGGCCGTCGAGCGTGGCCGCCAGGCTGCCGACCTGCGGGCCGGTGCCGCGCGCCCGGTGGTGCCGGCGACGGCGTTCGTGGTGGACGTCCTCGGCCGTGTTCGCCAGCAGCGAGAGGAACCCGTAGGCCCTGATGAGGTGCAGCTGGTCGTGGATGCTGCGGCCCGGCAGCGCGCCGCGCAGCGTGTCGAGCGGGCTGTGGCCGTCCTGGCGGGCTTCGACGGCGCGCTGGCGGACGTCCTCGACGAGCGCGAACACCTCGTCGCCGGCCTGGTCGCGCACGACGTCGCCGAGCAGTCGCCCGAGCAGCCGGATGTCCGAGCTGACCGCGGCGTCCTTGCCATCCATCAGGCGAACGGTACGTGACCCACCCCGAGCCTGCTTCGGATGGCGGGGGCCTCGGTGGGCGGAGATCCAGGTTCTGACGAGGTCTGCGCCTGGTTTTCCTGACGAAATCGCGTTCAGAACCCGCGTCAGGCGTCGAGCACGAACCTGATGCGGCGGTTGCGCTTGCCCTTGCTCTCGACCTTGGTGATGCGAAACGGACCTGACTGCGCCGTGTTCGACAAGTGCGTGCCGCCGCAGGCCTGGCGGTCGACGCCGGCGATGTCGATGACCCGCAGCCGACCGTCGGGCGTCGGTGGCGGGGCGACCGACAGGCTGCGCACGAGACCCTCGACGACCGCCGCATCGGCCGCGTCGACGTAGATGCTGTGCACGTCGAGGCCCTGGCCGATGACGTCGTTCACGTCGGCGTCGAGGCCGCGCAGCACGTCGTTGTCGATCTTCGACAGGTCGAAGTCCATGCGGCCGGTCCCGTCGGCGTTGATCTGGGCGCCGGTGACGAGCGTGCCCGGGAAGCGCTCGTAGACGAGCGCGTTCAGGATGTGCGAATCGGTGTGCAGCTGCGCGACGCGCGAGCGGTGCTCGGCGTCCACCCGGACGACCACCGTGCCCGACAGCTCGACGTCGTCGCCGAGCACGTGCCACACCACGCCGTCGACCGTCTCGACGTCCGTGATCGCCACCACACCGGCGCCGTGCTCCAGCCACCCGACGTCCGTGACCTGGCCGCCGCCGCCCGGGTGCAGCGCCGACCGGTCGAGCACGACGCGCCCCGGGACGGCGTCGAGCACGGTGGCGTCGTGCTCGTGGAGGTCGGGCTGCTCGTGACACAGGTAGACGGCCATGGTCCGACCGTACATTTCGTTCGCCGTCGCCGCACCGAGCGGGCGCCGCACCTAGGGTCGAGGGATGGGACCGGGCCGGCTCGTCGTGATGGCCTCGGGGAGCGGATCGAACCTGCAGTCCGTGCTCGACGCCTGCGCGGACGGCACGCTGGCGGCCGCCGTCGTCGCCGTCGTCTCGGACCGGGCCGAGGCCGGCGCCCTGGCCCGGGCCAGCCGGGCCGGCGTCCCGGCGATCCACGTGGGCGCGCAACCGGGCGAGCCACGCGCCGACTACGACGCCCGGCTGGCCGACGTCATCGCCGGGTTCGGGCCCGACCTCGTCGTGCTCGCCGGGTGGATGCGCCTGCTCACGGTCGGCTTCCTCGGCTGGTTCCCCGAGCGGGTGATCAACCTGCACCCCGCCCGACCCGGCGAGCTGCCGGGCGCCCACGCCATCGAGCGGGCGTGGCAGGAGGCCATCGCCGGCGAGCGCACGATCACCGGCGTGATGGTCCACCTCGTCCCCGACGAGGGCGTCGACGACGGTCCCGTGCTCGCTACCGCCGACGTGGCCATCCGCCCCGACGACACGCTCGATTCCCTCACCGCCCGCGTCCACGAGACCGAGCACCGCCTGCTCGTCGACACCCTCAAGAACGTCATGCAAAGGAGTCCCGCGTGAGATCCCCCAACGAGGAGCTCTTCGACCGTTTCGAGGCCCTCACGTTCGACGACGTCGTCGTCGTGCCGGGCTACTCGGAGACGTTGCCGGATGCCGTCGACACGGCGGCCACGTTCGCCGCCGGCGTCACGCTCGCCGTACCGCTCGTCTCGGCGGCGATGGACAAGGTCACCGAGGCCGCCACGGCCATCGCCATGGCCCGCCACGGCGGCATCGGCGTGATCCACCGCAACATGCCGATCGACGCCCAGGCCGCCGAGGTGCAGAAGGTCAAGCGCAGCCAGAGCGGCATGATCACCGACCCCGTCACGTTGGCCGCCACCGCCCTGCTCCACGAGGCCGAGGCGCTGATGCACCGGTTCAAGTTCTCGGGGGTGCCGATCACCGACGCCGACAACCGGCTCGTCGGCATCCTCACCAACCGTGACATCCGCTTCTGCGAGGCGCCGGACTTCGAGCGGCCGATCGCCGAGTTCATGACCAGCGAGGGCCTCGTCACGGCCAAGGTCGGCACCACGCTCGACGAGGCCAAGGCCATCCTGCAGCGCCACCGCATCGAGAAGCTGCCCCTCGTGGACGACGCCGGACGGCTGGCCGGGTTGATCACGGTCAAGGACATCCAGAAGCGCCAGGAGTTCCCCAACGCCAGCCGGGACGACGCCGGGCGACTGCGGGCGGCGGCCGCCGTCGGCGTCGGCGACGACGTCGAGAAGCGGGTCGAGGCGCTCGTGGCGATGGATGTCGACGCCGTGGCCATCGACACCGCGCACGGCCACTCGGCCGGCGTGATCAAGGCCATCGAGCGGATCAAGGGCGGCTGGAGCGACCTGCCGGTGATCGCCGGCAACGTCGTCACGGAGGAGGGCGTCGATGCGCTCGCCGACGCCGGCGCCGACGCCATCAAGGTCGGCGTCGGGGCCGGGTCGATCTGCACGACGCGGGTCATCAGCGGCGCCGGCATGCCGCAACTCTCGGCGATCTGGCTGACCACCCGGCAGGCTCGCCGGCGCGGCGTCCCCGTGATCGCCGACGGCGGGATCACGTACTCCGGCGACATCGTCAAGGCCATCGCCGCCGGGGCCGAGTGCGTGATGCTCGGCTCGCTCCTCGCCGGCACCGAGGAGAGCCCTGGTGAGATGGAGCTGTTCGAGGGTCGCCGGTACAAGAGCTACCGCGGCATGGGCTCGCTCGGCGCCATGCAAGGCCTCGGCGCCGACCGCTACGCCACCGGCCAGCGGGCCGGGACGACCCCTACCGGCAAGCTCGTGCCCGAGGGCATCGAGGGTCGCGTCGCCTACGCCGGGCCGCTCGGCGAGGTCGTCTACCAGCTCGTCGGCGGGCTGCGCAGCGGGATGGGCTACGCCGGCGCGGCGACTCTCGAGTCGCTGCGCACCGGCGCCCGCTTCATGCGCGTCACCACCGCCGGCCGGGCCGAGAGCCACCCCCACGACGTCCAGATCACCAACGAGGCGCCGAACTACTCGCGGGGGTGACCAAACTCCCGTTCTACAGGAACCGGGCGACGATCGGGCAGTTCACCACGATGCCGGTCGATCCGTACGGGGCCCCGTCCGGACCCGTGATCCATCCGTCGCGCACGAGCGCGAGGACCTGGAACTCGTCGATCACGCGGGCTCGGTACCCGGCGTCGATCGCTTCCTGCGTCCACTCGCCGAGGTTGAGATCCCACAGCGGGCTGTAGTCGAGCGCGATGGTGGGCAGCCCGCCGACGACGTGCAGCGGTGGCAGCTCATCGACGAGCGCGCTCGCCAACCCCTGTCGCTGCGGGTTGTCCGCGCCGGTCGGGCCGTTCGCGGTGACGAAGAGGCGTTCGACCGCGCTGAACGCGCTGTCGTCCCGCCCGGTGGCGATGTCGCCGAGCGCCGGGGCGAACGTGCCCTTGTCGAGCGCCGCGACGATCGGATCTGAGGCTTCCGTGCTCATGTACACCGCAGGTCGAGCGAAGCTGAAGATCGGCGTGAGCGCGATGGTGACGGTGCCCGCACCGTTCTCGCCCGTGTCCGGGCAGATGCTCAACACCCGATCGTGCACGAGCGAGTAGTCCACGTCACCTTCGCAGAACGAGATCTCGTCGGCGTCGACGTCGAACGCCACAACGGGGGCGTTGTAGATCGGCGTGCCCGGTTGGTTCCGGATCTTGACGAGCGGCGTGTACCTCTCGTCACCCACGGAACCGGGTTGGGCCTCGGTGGGCGGGAACGGGGCGTCGGGAGGACCCGCCACCACGCTGCGCTCCGGCGAGAAGTCCACGGTGCCGCCGCGGAACGTGAGGCTGGCATCGGCTTCGAGCCGTGCGTTCCGTGCCGCCCGACCGACATCCGCATACGCCAACTTCGAAGCGAAGTTCAGCCCCAGCCCGTCGGCGTTCGCACGGTCGGTGGTGTCGGTGAGGATGTACCAGACGTTCCGGCCGTCGCTCATCTGCCCCCGGTAGAGCGGCAGGGTGATCGACAGGCCATCGGCGCCCATCGTCCCGGACCGCAGCAGTTGCACGGGACCGACCAGGTTCTTGTCGACCTCGGACGGCATCGGGCCGAAATAGCTGCCGGGGACGTCCGCGCCGACGTCGGGTCCGGGGATGCCGCCGAACTCCGGGGGCAGCGGGGGGACGTCGTCCGTGGCCGATGACGGGAGGACCGAGAAGCTGATGACCAGCGCCAGCGCCGCTGCGGTGGCGGCTCCGACGGCGCCGATGGTCTTGGTCGGTGTGAGTCGATTCATGAGAGAGTCCTTCCGAGTGTTGTCGACTTGTTGTGTTTGTGTCTCGTGCACGCGAGGCAACCGATGGTCCCAGGACACAGGGGCGAATCCATGGCAACGGCAGATCTGTTCGCAACGCGTTACATCTCTCCGCGGGTGACCCGGATCCTCGTCGTCGAGGACGATCCCGTCGTCGGCTCGATGGTCGCCCGCCACTTGGCGCACGCCGGGTTCACGCCCGAGATCGTCTCCGACGGCGTGACGGCGCTGGCCAAGGCGATGCGCAGCCGGCCCGACCTCGTCGTGCTCGATCTGTCCCTGCCGTCCATGGACGGGATGGAGGTGCTCCGCCACCTCCGCCACGAGCTCGATCCGCCGGTCATCGCGTTGACGGCGCGGGCGGCCGACGCGGACCGGATCGCCGGGCTCCGAGCCGGGGCCGACGACTACATCACCAAGCCGTTCCACCCGGTGGAACTCGTCGAGCGGGTGCGCGCCGTCCTGCGGCGCCGGTCACCCAACACCGTCGATCGGGAGCCGTTGACCGTCGGCCCAGTGACCGTGCACGAACGGGAGCGGCGGGTCGAGGTCGACGGGCGCGAGGTCACCATGACGGCGCTCGAGTTCGATCTCCTCGCCTTCCTCATGCGCCACCCCGGTGAGGTGTTCCGGCGCGAGGAGCTCCTCGAGCGTGTGTGGGGGTTCACGTACGGCGACACGGCGACGGTGACGGTGCACGTCGGCCGGCTCCGAGCGCGCATCGGGGACGATCCGGCCACACCCCGGCTGATCGTCACGGTGTGGGGCGTGGGGTACTCGTTCGACCCGTGGCGCGAACCGTGACGACACGGCGGGTACTTGCGATCACCGGTGTCGTCATCGCGCTGTCGACCATCGCGATGCTCGTGGCGGGGCAGGGTGGCCGTGACGCGATCACCTTGTCACTGGTACCGGGCGGCGCCGCGCTCGCCGTCGGCGGCACCGGCGCGGCGCTCCTCGACCGACTTCGCCACCGATCGTTCGCCCAGCAGCAGACGGCGGTGACGCTCACCGCCGTCGGTGCGGCTGCGGCCGGCGCCCTGACCGCCTCGATCACCATGTCCTTCTCGGGTGACGAGCTGGTGGCACTGGGCGTGTCCATCGCCGTGGCCGCCACGGTCGGCATCGTCACCGGCATGGCGCTCGCGGCGCGTCTGATGCGGGCGGCCGAGTTGCTCGAGGACGCGGCCCGCCATGTCGGTCGCCACGACGGTCACGTTCCCGTGCCGGTCGAGATCCACGAGCTCGCGGGTGTCGGTGACGAGCTGGAGGGCGCGGCCGCCCGGCTGGTGGCGGAGCGGGCACAGCGTCGGCTGGTGTCATGGGTTTCCCATGACCTGCGGTCGCCGCTGGCCGGGATCAGCGCCATCACCGACGCGCTGGCGGAACGGTCGGACGGCCGACCCATCGGCGACGACGAGGTGGCGCGCCATCTCCGACGACTGCGGATGGAGACGGACCGCCTGACGAGCCTTGTGGACGACCTCGCCCAGTTGAGTCGCGTGGAGTCCGGGCAGCTCGAGCTGGAGCTGGAGGAGGTGTCGCTGCCCGATCTCGTCTCCGACGCACTGGCGGCGGCCGAGCCCATCGCCGAGTCCAAGGGTGTGCGGGTCCACGGAAACGTCCGCAGGGTGCCGGCTGCCGTGCCGCTCGCTGCCCGCGAGATCAGTCGCGTCTTCACCAACCTGCTCGACAATGCGGTGCGGGCCACGCCGCGCGGCGGATCGGTCGAGATCGTGGTCGATGCCGACGACGCGGGCGCGATCGTGGTGATCAGCGACGAGTGTGGCGGGTCCGATCGGGCCGGGGCGGACCATCCTCGATCGGGCCTGGGGCTCGTCATCGCGCGTGGGTTCGTCGAAGCGCACGGTGGCGAGCTGTCGGCCAGCGACGCCGGTGCCGGATGCCGTTACACCCTTCGGCTGCCCCGCCGGACGTCGCGGCGCCTCACCACGTAGCTGCAGCTGTGGGCGCCGGCGAGCATGTGGGTCTGGCGGTCGATGTCGGCTTCGGGGAGGGCGGCGCGGAGGAACTCGATCTCGGTCGAGCAGGCCTGGGGGTGCTCGCCGGCGACGGCGAAGATAGCGCAGTTGCGTTCGACGATGCGCACCGTGCCGTCGGCGTCGCGTTCGACGGCGGCGAGGTAGCCGTCCTGGTCGAGGATGCGGGCGAGCTCGTCGACCTTGGCGTCGAAGGTGCGCTTCGTCGCCAGACGGGCCCGCGCCGCTTCGATTCGGACGTCCCGGCGGGACTGGAAGGCGTCGTTGACGGCGGCGGCCGGTAGGAAACCGAGCAGCTGGTTGGTCAGCTCGCCGTAGGCCCGCGGGAACAGGGACTCGGCCGGCGCGGCGATGCTGTAGGCCCGCTCGGGCCGGCCCTGCTGGCCCGGCGCCCGGGCCGCGTCGCCCGCTTCCAGCAGCCCGTCGTCGACGAGCGCGAGGAGGTGTTGGCGGGCGCCGCTGATCGTGATGCCGAGGGCGTCGGCGATGTCGGCGACCGTCGCCTCGCCGCGGCGTCGAACGGCGTACAGCACGCTGCGCTGCGTCGCCGTCACGGGTGGGGGCACGCTCACCGGCGTGCCGGGCTCACTCACGCGACACCGTGGGGGTTACGCACGACCGGATCATGGCGCTCCGGGAGCAGGAGATGCACGTCCCCGAACTCGTGCCAGTGGTAGCCGGAGGTCAGCGCCTCGGCATAGGCCAGCTCCAGGGCCCGCCGGCCGGCGACCGCCTCGAGCAGTTGGAGGTGGCTGGCCTCGGGTTCGTGCCAGCCGGTCAGCAGCCCGTCGACGACGCGAGTGCCGCGCTCGGGCGTGACGACGAGCTCGGTCCAACCCGATCCTGGATGGACGGTGCCCCGTTCGTCGGCCACCGTCTCGAGCGCCCGGACGACGGTGGTGCCGACGGCGACGACGAGGCTGCCTTCGGCGCGGGTGGCGTTGACCAGCCGCGCCGTCGCCGGTGGGATGCGATAGCGCTCGGGGTACGGCCGCTCGTGCGCTTCGAGCGAGGCGACGCCTGTGTGCAGCACGATCGGGGCGACGACGACGCCGTTGGCGACGAGATCGGTGACGACGTCGGCGGTCAGCGCCCGCCCGGCCGACGGCATCTCGGCCGAGCCCGGCTCGCGGGCAAAGCTGTTCGTGTACGCCTCGAGTGGCCAGTCGGCGGGCACGTACCGGTAGCGGATCGGGCGACCGTGGCGATCGAGGTGATCGAGCAACGGCTCGGCGAGCTCGAGCGTGGCGACCCAGAGCCGGATCGAGCCGGGCATGCGCCCGAGCAGGTGCACGGCCCCACCGCCGGCCAGGCGCAGCGTGGCGCCTGTGAGATCTTCGAGGTCGGGGCTGGTGGTGCCGGCGCCGGCCGGGCAGCGCACCTCGACGAGGTGGAGCCCCGTCGGCAGCTCGGTCGAGAGGTGGACGACGACGGGCGAGCCGTCGGCCAAGGTGGCGTCGACGGCGGCCGGGATCGTCGCCGACGTGTTGACGACAACGAGGTCGCCCGGCGCCAGCCAGTGGGCCAGGTCCCTGGCGATCGAGTGTCGTGGCGGCCGGGTCCCGACGGACACCATCATCCGCACGGCGTCGCGCCGGCCGAGGGCCAGCTCGGGCGGCTCGGTCGCTTCGAGCTCGGGGGGCAGCTCGAAGCGATCGAGCCGGAACGGCTCGACGGCGACGCTCATCACATCGCGTCCACGTATGCAACGCGGTAGCGGCCGCTCGGGACGTCGCTCTCGAGGAGCCGCAGCAGGCCCGGCACGCTTTCGTCGGGCCGCGGGCGGTCGCTGATGTCCTCGCCGGGAAAGGCGTCCTGGTGCATCTTCGTGCGCATGTCACCGGGGTCGATCGTCAGCACCCGCAGCTCCGGGTGCTCGGCGGCGAGGATGCGGCCGAGGTGATCGAGCGCGGCCTTCGTGGCGCCGTAGCCGCCCCACCCCTCGTACGGCTCGACGCCGGCGTCCGAGGTGACGTTGACGATGGTGCCGCCGGCGGCGACGAGGCTCGGCAGGGCCTGCTGCACGAGGCCGAGCGGGGCGACGACGTTCACCTCGAACAGGTCGGCGAGCGCGTCGAGCGGGAAGTCGGCGAGCGCCGGCCGGGGCGACGGGCCGAGCCCGCCGGCATTGTTGACGAGAACGTCGATGCGGTGGCCGCCGGCGGTCGCCGCGGCGACCAGCGCGGCCCGGTGGGCGGGCTCGGTG